>JBEGMS010000041.1:0-19267 GCA_041182985.1 Actinomycetota bacterium | reverse complement strand
GAAGACGACGGCGGCCCAGCGCTCCCGCAGCGTGCGCCCATCGACCTCGACGCCGTCGAGCTCGATCCGGCGGCCGCCCTTCGCGAGCTCCACCCGCGTCGTGCTCGGCGCGCCGCCGGCCTCACCCTCCACCCGCACGCCGAGGCGGTCGGCGCCATCCCGGACCATGCGCGCATCGCCCGCGGGTCGCAGGCCGATGCCGCGCAGGCCGAGGTGCACGGCCTCGACGAGCGAGGTCTTGCCGGACCCGTTCGGCCCCACGACCGCGGTGACGCCGGCGGCGGGCCGGAGCTCCGCCATGGCGTGGCAGCGGACATCCGCCGCCCGCACCAGGTCGACGCGCACGGGCTAGAGCCGGATCGGCATGATCACGTACCAGAACGTGCCGTCCGCGCTCTCGAGGAGCGCGGGCCGCAGGGACGAGATCAGGCCGAGGCGGACCTCGTCGCCGGGCACGCTCTCGATGCCGTCACGGAGGAACTCGTGGTTGAAGCCGATCTCCACGGTCTCCGTCCCGTCGTAGCCGACCGGGATCGACTCGGCGCCCTCGGCCACGTCGGCGGTGCGGGCCGAGAGGCTCAGCCTGCCCGGCGCCAGCTCGACCCGGACGGGAGTGTTCTGGCGGGCGACGATCCCCACGCGGCGCACGTTCTCGAGCATCTCGTCCTTGGCGATCGCCACCGAGTGCTCGATGCCCTCCGGCCGCAGCGCGGTGAAGTTCGGGAACTGGCCCTCGATGCGCCGCGCGCTGAGCCAGATCCCGCCGGCCCCGAAGCTGACCAGGCCCTCGCCGATCGACACGCTGAGCGGCCCGTCGCCCTCGCCGGCGATGCGCACGGCCTCCTCGAGGGCGCGCACGGGGATGATCGCCTCCAGAGGCTCGGGCGCGGCGCTCGCGAGCGGCGCCTCGGCGACGGCCAGGCGGTACGAGTCCGTCGCCGCCATCACGAGGCGCTCGGCCTCGAAGCGCACCAGGGCGCCGGTCAGAACGGGGCGGCTCTCATCGCGGGAGGCGGCGCGCTTCACGCGGTTGACGACCTCGGCGAAGGTGGCGGCGTCGGTCTCGAAGGCGCGCTCGAGGTCCACGTCGGGGATCTGCGGGAACTCGTCGACGGGCAGCCCGTAGAGCGTGTAGGTGGAGGAGCCGGCGGAGACCACGACGCCGCCCTCGCCCGTCGACAGCTCGACCTGCTCGCCCGTCAGGGCGCGGATCAACTCGGGCGCGATCTTGGCCGGCAGGAGCGCGCTGCCCGCCTCCTCGACGTCGGCATCGAGGGGGACGCGGAGCGTCATCTCGAGATCGGTGGCGACGAGCTGGGCCGGCGCCTCCGCCGATCCGGCGTCGATGCGCACGTGCGCCGCGCTCTGGAGGTTGGCGCGCGTGGACGCGGCGCGTGCGGCCTGCGCGAGGCGCTCGGCCAGGTGCTCTCGACTGCAGCGGATCCTCATGCGATCCCCATGGTGGTTTTCGTGGTTAGAAGGTTCATAGGGTAGTCATCACCATAGGGGCTGTGGAGGATGGGGACGAATCGGGGGAACGGCTCAACGATGCGGCCTGCGCGGCGTCGGGGCTGGGGATGGATCGGGGAGCGAACGGCGCGTCATCCCCGGCGCGCGCCGGGGCGTCGCATCCCGTCCCCGACGCCGGGGATGCATGGGCCTCCCATCCCTCGTGATCCCCGCCTCCATCCCCAGGGGCATCCCCGGTCCCGCGCGTCATCCGAGCCGCCGGATCGTCGAGGTCAGCTCCTGGATCAGGTTGTAAAGCGAACGATCCTCCTTCATGCGGCGCGCGATCTTCTCGTGGCCGTAGTGGATCGTCGTGTGGTCGCGCCCGCCGAAGGACTGCCCGATGCGCGGCAGGGAGAGATCGGTCAGCTCGCGGCTCAGGTACATCGCGACCTGGCGCGGGAAGACGACCGTCTGGGTCCGCCGCTCCGAGCAGAGGTCCTCGACCGTCAGCGAGAAGTACTCGGCGACGACGCGCTGCACGCCCTCGACCGTGACCGGCCGCGCGTCCTCCGGGTACTGGTTCTGCAGGACGTCGCGGACGAGCTCCACGGTCAGGGGCTCGCCGGTCAGGGTCGCGAACGCGACGCTGCGCGTCAGCGCGCCCTCGAGCTCGCGGATGTTGGTCTGCACCCGCATTGCGATCTGGGCCAGCACCTCGCCGTCGTCGATGACGATGCCGTCCCGGGCCGCCTTCTTGCGCAGGATCGCGATCCGCGTCTCGAGGTCGGGGGTCTGCACGTCCGTGATCAGGCCCCACTCGAAGCGCGAGCGCAAGCGGTCTTCCAGGCGCGCGATCTCCCGCGGCGGGCGATCCGAGGAGAGCACGATCTGGCTGCCCCCCTCGTGGAGCGTGTTGAACGTGTGGAAGAACTCCTCCTGGATCCCCTCCCGCCCGGACAGGAACTGAATGTCGTCGATGAGGAGCACGTCGTAGCTGCGGTAGCGGCTCTTGAACTGCTCGATCCGCTTCTCGCGCAGAGCCTCGATGAAGTCGTTGGTGAAGGCCTCGCAGGTCGCGTAGCAGGTGCGCAGCCGCGGGTTGGAGACGGTGACGTAGTGGGCGATCGCCTGCAGGAGATGCGTCTTGCCGAGGCCGGTCGCGCCGTGGATCACGAGCGGGTTGTAGGCCTGGCTCGGGGCCTCGGCCACCGCCAGCGCCGCCGCATGGGCGAAGCGATTCGACGGGCCGATCACGAAGGTGTCGAACGTCGCGTTGCGGTTGAGGCTCGGCGGACGGGCCGGGGCGTCCCGGGTCGGCGGCGCCGCGACCGGCGGCGCCTCCTGCACCGCGGGCTCGGCAGGCCCCTCGGGCGGCGCCGCCTCGGGGCCCTCCACCCCGAGGACGAGCGCCACGTCGAGCGGCGCGCCGTGCGCCGAGGCGGCGGCGGCGAGCACCAGGTCCATGAAGTGGCCGGAGATCCAACCGCGGACGAAGTCGTTCGGGACGGCGACCTCGAGGCGCTCCTCGGTCAGCAGCACCGGCTCGGCACGGCCGAACCACGCGCGGTAGGTGGCAGGGGCCAGCGTCTCCTGGAGCTCGCGCGACACCGCGGTCCAGAGATCGCCGGCCGGGGTGGAGGGAGCCGGTCCGGACATCTCGAGGGGGCGACGCTAGCAGCGCAGGATGGGCGCGGGGTAGGTCGGCGGGCGGGGGAATTCCCGCTGTTTGCGGGAAAAACAGGGACCCACAGGCCCATCCCCAGACTCCTCCCCAGCTGGGGATAACCTCCGGGGCATGGCGGCGCACCTGCTCTGACGGTTCCCGGTTGCCGGGCCGCCGCGGCCGCCGGTATGCTTCGCGCTCCCTCAGGACCGGATTCGAGATGAAGCGCACCTACCAGCCCAACGTCCGCAAGCGCGCCAAGACCCACGGCTTCCGCAAGCGCATGTCGAACCGCGCCGGTCAGGCCGTCGTGCGCCGTCGCCGCGCCCGCGGCCGCAAGCGCCTGTCGGCCTGAGGATCCGAGTGCCGAGCGGCGCACAGGGACGCGGCCGGCTGACCCGCTCGGCGGAGTTCGACGCGGTCTACCGCCGCGGCCGCTCCGCCTCCAGCCGGCACCTCGTCGCCTACGCCTTCCCGAACGACGCGGAGGAGGCCCGGCTCGGCGTCGCCGTCTCGCGCAAGGTCGGGGGCGCCGTCGTGCGCAACCGGCTCAAGCGCCAACTGCGCGAGGCCTTCGCCGCGCTCCCCGAGCCCCCCGGCCGGGTCGACGTGGTGCTCGTGGCGCGACCGGGGCTCGACGCGGCCGTCGACCAGCAGGGCTTCGACTGGCTCGTGGGCGAGATCGGCGAGCTCGTCGGGCAGAGCGCCCAGGCGGCCGCCGCGTGATCGGGGGGCTCCTCCACGGGCTGTACGCCCACGTGCTGCGCCCGCTCTGGCCGGGCGGCGCCCCGCCGACCCGCAACTGCCGCTTCGAGCCCACCTGCTCCCGCTACGCCCTCGATGCGGTGCGCTATCGGGGCCCGCTCGTGGGCCCGCTGCTCGCGGTGTGGCGCGTGCTGCGGTGCAACCCGTGGAATGATGGCGGGGTCGACCCGGTGCGACGCACTCGCTGATGACGGATACCCTCTACACCCTCTTCGACCCGATCGTCCTGCCGCTCGAGTGGCTGCTGCGCACGATCCACGAGACGCTCGGGGTGACCTGGGCCTGGTCGATCGTCGTCCTGACGGTGATCGTGCGCATCGCGATGCTGCCGCTGACGGTCAAGCAGCAGCAGTCGTTCCGCGCGATGCAGGCGCTGCAGCCGGAGATCAAGAAGCTCCAGCAGAAGTACAAGGGCGACCGCCAGCGCCTCAACGAGGAGATGATGGCGTTCTACAAGGAGAACAAGGTCAACCCCTTCGGGTCGTGCCTGCCGCTCCTGGTCCAGCTGCCGATCTTCTTCGCGCTCTACATCCTGCTCAGCCAGATCGGCGACGAGGTCCTCGCCGGCGACGACCTGTCGATGTTCGGGGGCTGGATCCCCGACATCACGATGAACCTCGAGGACCTCCCGGGCACGACGCTGTGGCCGCTGATGATCATCTACGTGCTGTCGCAGATGGGCTCCACGGTCCTGATGCCGACGTCGATGGACCCGAAGCAGAAGTACATCTTCATGTTCCTGCCGATCGTGTTCGCGTACTTCATCGTGAACCCGCCGTTCGGCGCCGCGGTCTTCCCCGCCGGCCTCCTGATCTACTGGATCACGACCAACCTCTGGACCTGCGGCCAGGCTGCGGTGATCCGCGTCTGGTTCCCGCCGCCGCTGCCGCCGGCGGCCAAGCAGGAGATGCCGAAGGCCAAGAAGAAGGGCGGCCTGTTCAACCGCGGCGGCTCCTCGACCGCGATGCCGAAGGCCCGCAGGGACAAGGCCGCCGACGCGGCCCCGGCGGAGGAGGCCGACGCCCCGGCCGAGGGCGATGCGGCAGCCGCGGACCAGGCCCCCGCCCCGCGCAACAAGGCGCAGCGCCGCAAGCGCCCGGCCAAGCCCCCGAAGGGCGGCCGGAAGGGCGGCGACTAGGTGGACGAGGCGTCGGTCGAGGGCACCGGCGAGACCGTCGGCGAGGCGCGCTGGGCCGCGATCCGCGAGCTCGAGCGCCGCTACCCCGGGCTCGACAAGGACACGATCGACGTGCAGGTCCTCTCGGAGGGCGAGCGCGGCCTGATGGGCGTCGGCCGCGAGCCGGCCCGCGTCATCGCCCGGCTGACCGTGCTGCCGGATCCGGACGCCGCTCCCGCCGCGCGCCCGCCGCGCCGGACGGAGCGCAAGCCGGCACGCCGGCCCCGGGCCGAGGAGCCCGCGCTGCCCCGGGCCGAGGGCCCGGAGGCCGACCGCGTGCGCGAGGTCCTCGACGCGATCTGCGGCGGCATCGGCCTCGAGGCCGAGGTCGCGGTCGGCCAGGGGCCGGACGGGCTCGTGGCCATCGTGGAGGGCGATGACCTGGGGCTCCTGATCGGCAAGCACGGCCATACCATCGACGCCGTCCAGTACCTCGTGAACGCGATCGTCCTGCGCGGCACGGGCGACGGGCAGCCGATCGTCGTCGATGCGCAGGGCTACCGGCGCCGGCGCGAGGCCGTCCTGCGCGATACCGCCGAGCGGGCGGCGCAGGAGGCCCTGGCCACCGGCGGGCCGATCTCGCTCGAGCCGATGTCCAGCGCCGAGCGCAAGATCGTCCATCTGGCGCTGCAGGACCGGCCCGACGTGGTGACGGAGTCCGGCGGCCGCGAGCCGCAGCGCTGCGTCGTCGTGCGGCCCGCCGACGGGTAGGCGTTCCACGTGAAACGCGCGGGCGCCGCGGAGCGCCGTTCCACGTGAAACGCGATCCCGTATCCCCCCTGCTCGAGCTGATCGCGACGGCGCAGCAGCGGCTCGTCGCCGATCCGTCCCCCGCCGCGCTGGCCGAGCACGTCGCCGACGCACGCTCCAGCCTCGACCTGCTGGCGGCGGAGTCGGGGCCCCTGGTCGACGTCGGCTCCGGGGCCGGCTTCCCGGGCGTCCCGATCCTGCTCGAGCGCGCGGATCTCACCGGCGACCTGCTGGAGAGCAGGGCCCGCCGCTGCGCGCACCTCACGGCGGCGGTCGTCGCCTGCGGGCTGGCCGATCGCGTGGAGGTGCTGAGCCGGCGGGCGGAGGAGCACGCAGCCGGAGCCGGCCGGGACGCCTACGGGATCGCCGTCGCGCGGGCCCTGGCGCCACCGCCCGTCGCGATCGAGCTGTGCCTGCCCCTGCTGCGCCCGGGCGGCCTCCTGGTCCTGCACGCGGGTGCGGTCGACCGGGCCCAGGCCGAGGCCGCCGCGGCCGCGCTCGGCGGTGCGCTGGAGACGCTGCGGCCCGTGCCCGGATTCGACCGCCGCAGCCACCTCGCGGTGCGCAAGACCGCCCCCACGCCGCCCGGCTTCCCGCGCAGGATCGGCGCCGCCGCGCGCGATCCGATCGTCCGGGGCGGGGACTAGCCTGCGGGCATGTCCCGCATCTACGCACTGGCGAACCAGAAGGGCGGCGTCGGCAAGACGACCACGGCCGTGAACGTCGCGGCCTGCCTGGCCGAGGCCGGCGCGCGCGTGCTGCTCGTCGACTTCGACCCGCAGGCGAACGCGACGACGGGGCTCGGGCACCGTCCGGTGCGCGGCCGCTCGACGTACGAGGTCCTGCACGGGGTCCCGCTCGAGGACGTGATCATCCCGTCCGGCGTCCCCAACCTCGATCTCGCGCCCGCCCATCCCGATCTCGCGGCCGCCGCCGTCGAGCTCCCCGACCGCGAGGACCGGGAGCAGCTGCTCGGCCGCGCCCTGGCCGAGGTCGACGACCGCTACCCGTTCGTGCTCGTCGACTGCCCGCCGGCGCTCGGGATGCTGACCGTCAACGCGCTGGCCGCCGCCAACCGCCTGATCGTGCCCGTCCAGTGCGAGTACTACGCGCTCGAGGGGCTCGCCCAGCTGTTGGAGACCGTCGAGATCGTGCGCGCGCGGATCAACCCGCACCTGCAGCTCTCGGGCCTGCTCCTGACCATGCACGACGGCCGCACGCGGCTCGCGCAGGACGTGGCCTCGGACCTGCGCGAGCACTTCGGCAGCAAGGTCTTCGACAGCGTGATCCCGCGCAGCGTCCGGCTCGCGGAGGCGCCCTCGCACGGGCGCCCGATCTCCCAGTTCGACCCGCGCTCGGCCGGTGCCGACGCGTACTACCGACTCGCCCTGGAGGTGGTTGAGCGTGGCTAGGCAGACCGGGCTCGGGCGCGGCCTCAACGCGCTCCTCGATCCGACCGGGGGCGAGCCGACGCTCGTCACCCTCCCCATCGACCAGGTGCAGCCCAACCCGCGCCAGCCGCGGCGGGCCTTCGACCAGGAGGCGCTCGACGACCTCGCGCGCTCGGTCGCCCAGGACGGGATCATGCAGCCGATCCTCGTGCGCTCCGCGCCCGACGGCCGCTACGAGATCATCGCCGGCGAGCGCCGCTGGCGGGCCGCCCGCCAGGCCGGCCTGAAGACGGTGCCGGCCATCGTGCGCCGGGCCGACGAGCGCCAGACGCTGATCCTCGCCCTCGTCGAGAACGTCGTGCGCGAGGACCTCAACCCGGTCGAGACCGCCCGCGGCTACGCGGCGCTGATCGACGAGCTCGACCTGACCCCGACCGAGGTCGCCGAGCGGGTCGGCCGCAGCCGCCCCTCGATCGCCAACGCGCTGCGTCTCCTCGAGCTCCCCGACGACGCGCTCGACCTGATCGCCGCGGGCGCGCTCTCCGAGGGCCACGGCCGGGCGATCCTCCAGGAGCCCGACCACGACCGCCGCCGGCAGCTCGCCAAGCGCGCCGTCGCCGATGGCCTCTCGGTGCGCCAGGTCGAGGCGCTCGCCCGCACCGCGCCCGACGCCAGGCGCGCCCCGCGCGCGGTGCGCGGGGGGTCGGCCGGCTGGTTCGATCACGATCTCGCGGCCGCCGCGACCGACGCCTGCTTCCGGGCGCTGGGGATGGTCGGGCGGGTGACCCCGACGCGCGACGGCTGCAAACTCGAGATCCGGATCCGCTCGCGCGAGCAGCTCGAGGACCTCGTCGCCCGGCTGGCGGCGGCGGAGGCCGGTCCCGCGCGGCACGACCGCGCGGCCTAGCGTCATAATCGTTACGGCAGGGTCGTCCGGGGCCGTGCCCCACGTGCGCGAGCGCGCCTACGATCGAGCCGTGGCCCGTCGCCTGTCGCTCGCCCTGTCGCTGGTCGTCCTCGCCCTGATCCCGGCCGGCGCCGCGCACGGGCACGCGGGCGCCGCGACCGTGTCGCCCGCCGCCGGGGCGCGGCTGATCGAGCCGCCTCCGACGATCCGGATCGTCTTCTCCGAGCGGGTCACGGGCGGGGCGGACGCCCTCCGCCTCGTCGACGCCGCGGGCCGTCCGCGGGCCGGTGCCCCGCGGCTCTCCGGCCGCGAGCTGACCGCGCAGGTGCGCGGCACGCTCGGCCCCGGGCGCTACGGCTACGCCTTCGCCGTGACCAGCGCCGACGGGCACGGCATCCGCCGGGCGGTCGCGTTCGCCGTCAAGCGCGGGACCCCGGCCGCACGGGCGACGACGGTGATGCTCTCGGGCCAGCGCCTGCGGCTCTCGGGATCCCGGGTCGGGGTGCGCACCCTTGTGCTCTGGGGCGGGCTCGAGGAGGGCACGGCCGAGTGGCGGCACCCGTTCCTCGACGCGCCCTTCATCTGGACGTTCGCCCGGGGGAGGGCGACCGGGATGCTGCCGTTCCCGGGGACCTACCGCCTGACCGTGCGCGCGCTCGTGGACGGCTTCAGCGAGCGCACCGTCAGCGGCACGGTGACCATCGCGGGATAGGCCCGGCCTCGTATAGGATCCCGCGCGTCGGGCGATTAGCTCAGTCGGTTAGAGCGCCTCTCTGATAAGGAGGAGGTCCCTGGTTCGAATCCAGGATCGCCCACTCGGGCACCCGCCGCCGGCCGTCGGGCCGATGGATCCGCCAGACTGACCCCGTGCCCATGTCCCCGCCCCGCATCGTCGCCATCACCGGCATCGGGATCGTCGGCCCGACCGGCAACGGCCACGAGGCGCTCTGGTCGTCCCTGCTGGAGCACCGTTCGGGCGTCGTGCGCCTCGCGGGCGAGCAGTACGAGGGCCTGCCGGCCCGCCACGCCGCGCCGATCGCCGACTTCGACCTCTCGCCGTACATCGACAAGCGCGCCGCGCGCCGGATGGGGCGCTTCGCGCAGTTCGCGCTCGTCGCCGCCGACCTCGCCCTGGCCGACGCCGGCCTCGCGGACATCGCGGGCCCGCGCACGGGCATCACCATCCACACCGGGGCCGGCGGGATCCCGGAGGGCGACGAGGAGGTGCTCAAGCGCCAGCACGACCCGAGCCGGATGGGACCGCTCTACGTGCCGCTCGTCTCGGGCAACATGGCCGCCGCCAACGCCGCCATCAAATACGGCGTCACCGGCCCGGTCACGGCCGGGGTGGGGGCCTGCGCGGCCGGCACCATCGCCGTCGCCGAGGGCTTCCACACGCTGCAGCGCGGCGACGTCGACCTGATGCTGGCCGGCGCCAGCGATGCGGCGCTGACCCCGTACCTGATGTCGAGCCTCGCCAACGCGGGCGCGCTCTCGACCGCCGAGGGCGAGCCGAGCACGCTGTCCCGGCCGTTCGATCGCGACCGCACCGGCTTCATCCCCGCCGAGGGCGCGGCGATGCTCGTGCTCGAGCCCCTCGAGGCCGCCCAGGCGCGCGGGGCGCACGTCTACGCGGAGATCGCCGCGGTGGCGGTCACCTGCGACGCGTACCACGTGACCGCTCCCGACCCCGACGGCGCCGGGGCCGAGCTGGCCCTGCGCGGGGCGCTCGAGCGCTCCGGCATGACCGCCGCCGAGATCGGCGCCGTGGTCGCGCACGGCACCGGCACCGCGCTCAACGACGCGAGCGAGGCCGCCGCCGTGCGCCGCGTCCTCGGCGTCGACGGCCGCACCCCGAAGGTGACGGCGCCGAAGGCCGTCCTCGGCCACGGCCTGGGCGCCGCCGGCGCCTTCTCCGTGGCGATCGGCGCGCTCGTCGCCGACCGCGGCGAGGTGCCGCCGGTGATGAACCTCGACAACCCCGACCCGGCCTGCGACATCGACCTGGTGCGCGGGGCGCCGGCGCCGCTCGAGCAGCCCGGGGTGATGGTCGACGCGTTCGGGTTCGGCGGGCAGAACGCCGTCATCGCGCTGCGGCGCACCTGACGACTCGCGGCTTCTGCGCGGGGCTGCGGCGCGAGCGCCGGTAGACTCAGTCGCATGCAGGAGATGGTCGTCTACGGCGTGTCGTTCGACATGGTCGGCAAGCAGCCGATCGTGCTGCTCAAGACCGCGCTGGGCAACCGCTTCCTGCCGATCTGGATCGGCCATCCGGAGGCCGCCGCGATCCTCGCCAAGCTGCAGGAGTCCGAGACGCCCCGGCCGATGACGCACGACCTCTTCTCGACCGCGCTGGGCGAGCTCGACGCCCAGGTGGTGCGGATCAGCGTCGTCGAGATGCGCGACAGCACCTTCTTCGCCCGCGTCGTCCTGCGGCGCGGCGACGAGGAGGTCGAGCTCGACGCGCGCCCCTCGGACGCGATCGCGCTGGCCCTGCGCTCGAAGGCCCCGATCTACGCGGCCGACGACGTCATCGCGGAGAGCGCCATCCAGATGGAGGACGAGGAGGCCGAGGCGGCGCAGTCCGACCCGGAGCAGCTCGTCGAGGACTTCAAGCAGTTCCTGGACGAGGTGCGCCCGGAGGAGTTCGGCGAGGACGGCTGATCAGGCGCCGCGCAGCCGCGCGACCTCGCGCAGCGTGGCGTCGATGATCGAGCGCCAGAGGACGGCGACCTCGTCGTTCGACAGCGGGCCCTTGTTGCAGCGCTGCAGGTACTGCGTGAGCCAGTCCTCGCGCGCCGGGTCGACCGCGTCGTAGCCCTGCTCGGCCTTGTAGTCGTGCAGCTTGCGCACCGTCGTGATGCGCTTGTTGAGCGCCTCGAGGATCGCGAGGTCCGTGTCGGTGATCTGGTTGCGGAACTGCTCGACGATCGGGTCGCTGGACTGGTCGGACACGCGTCTTCCCTCCGGGCTGGACGCGCGGACCATACCGGAGGACGACGGCCTAGGAGGCCAGCAGGTAGGCGAACGCGATGCCGTTGTTGGCGGCGTGCAGGCCGACGGCGGGCCAGATCGACCCGGTGCGCATCCGCAGGAGCCCGAGGATCAGGCCGAGCGCGAACAGGGTGGGGAAGGCGTCGGGCTGGAAGTGCGCCAGCCCGAAGGCGCCGGCGGACCCGATCACCGCCGCGGCGCGCGCGAAGCGGGCGTCGAGGCGCCCGTAGAGGAGCCCCCGGAAGTACAGCTCCTCGGTGACCGAGGCCCCGATCACGACGCTGACGGCGCTGCAGGCGGCTGCGACTGCGGCGGCCGTCGTGCCGGGGAACGGTCCCGGGTCGAGGTTCTGCGACTCGGCGCCGTGGAAGATCGGCTCGAGGAGGGCGGCGATGGCGAGCCCGGCCACGAGCCCCAGCACCGCCAGCCCGATCGCCGACCCGAGCGGCGTGCGCCGGACCGCGAGCACCTCCCGGAGCGGGCCGATCCGTCGCGCCACGAGCAGCGTCGCGGCGCCGAAGGCCACGTAGGCGCCCAGCACCACGGCGGCCTGCGGGAGGCTGTAGAAGGCCATTCGCTCGGGCAGCTCGGCGACCGCGCCGACGAGCGCGATCCCGAGCGTGGTGATCGCCAGCTGCAGGACGATCGGCAGGGCGACCAGGAGCCACAGGAGGGCCCCGCCCGGCGGCGTGCGCGGCTCGCTCACGGGGCGGGCTGCGCGCGCAGGCGGTCGGCGAGGTCCTGCAGGGCGCGGGGCAGCGCGGCGTCGACCGGGAAGCCGTCGCGCGGCACGTCGATCACGCGCCCGTCCCGGATCGCCGGCACCGCGGCGAGCTCCGCGATCCCCTGCAGCGCGGCGTAGCTCGAGCCGCCCGGGTCGGCGGCGACCCAGGCCTGCACGTCGAGGGCGGCGACCTCCGCGGGCTCCCAGAGCGCGTCCTCGGCGAAGACGGTCTCGCCGCCGGCCGCCGCGACGGCCTGGCCGATCGGAGTGCCGGGGCCGTAGGCCGTCGCCCCGGGCCCCTCGATCAGCGTGCGCACCGCCGGCTCGCCCGCGAGGCGCTCGGCGAGCGCTCCGAGCCCGTCCGCCACCGAGCGCGCGACGGTCGCGGCCGCGGGGCCCCGGCCGACGGCCAGGCCGAGCTGCGTGATCGCGGTCGGCGCGGTGTCGAGCGGCGCGGCGCCGTAGCGGTAGAGCGGGGCCTCGGTGCCCGCGTCGATGCGGGCCGCCGCGTCCGCCCCGAGGGCGAGCGGCACGACCACGAGGTCCGTGGCGGGGTCGGCGGCGAGGGCCGCGGCGTCGGACGGCGCGGCCTCCACGAGGACGGCCTCGAGGCCGATCGCGCGCAGGACGGCGCTCGCGCCGGGATCGAGCGACACGATCCGGTCCGGGGCGGCCGCCAGCACCACCCGGGTGCCCGCGGCGTCGACCGCCGGCGCGGGGAAGGCGGCGTCCGCTCCGGTCGGCTCGGACTTGAGGCCGCAGCCCGCGAGCGCCAGGGCCAGCACGGTCAGGACGGCGATCGGGCCGAGGCGGCGCACGCCGCCCATCGTACCCGGGGCGCGGGGCAGGACCGGGGAGCCTCGGCGCGAAGGCCCAAGACGGTGCAGACCGTCAACGTGGAAACCCCCAATGGAGCGGCCCGGCCCACCGGTACCGTCTCCGGCCGGAAACCCGGTGATAGCGTGGAACGAGCGATGACCAGAGCACGTGGAGCAGGAGGGCGGCGTGCCTGAGGGTGTCGGGCAGGGCGTCGGCCGGCGCCGTCGCTCGCGCCGCCAGCGGCGCACCACCGGTCGGCGCGGCGCGTTCGCGACGACGTTCCTGGTGCTGGCGCTCCTGACGGCGCTCGGCACGGGCCTGCTCCTGTTCGGGGCCGCGCGCTACATGGGCGACCTGCCCACCCTCGACGCGATCAAGGCGCGCCAGATCGGCGCCAACTCGAGCGTCTACGACGGCACGGGCGCGAGCCTCGGCGTCCTCGCCTCCGAGGAGAACCGCCAGCCGGTCGCCTCCGACGCGATCTCGCCGCGGATGAAGCAGGCGACCGTGGCGATCGAGGACCGCCGCTTCTACGACCACTCGGGCGTCGACGCGCGCGGCATCGTGCGCGCCGCCCTGCGCAACATCGCGGCCGGGCGCGTCGTCCAGGGCGGCTCCACCCTCACCCAGCAGCTGATCTCGCAGATCTACATCACGAAGGAGCGCACGTTCGACCGCAAGCTGCGCGAGGCCCTCCTCGCCATGCAGCTCGAGCAGCGCTTCACCAAGGACGAGATCCTCACCGCCTACCTCAACACCGTCTTCTACGGCAACAACGCCTACGGGGTCGAGGCCGCCTCCCAGACCTACTTCGCGAAGTCGGCGGAGGACCTGACCCTGGCGGAGGCGGCCCTGCTCGCGGGCCTGCCGCAGCTGCCGTCCTACTACGACCCGTACGCCAATCCCGATGCCGCCCTCGAGCGCCGCCGCCAGGTCCTCGCGGCGATGCGCGAGACGGGGTACATCACGGCCAAGCAGGAGGCGAGGGCCAACGCCGCGCCGCTGGAGCTCAAGCGCGGGCGCGTCTACGGCAAGGTGCGCGAGTCGTTCTTCGTCCGCTACGTGGCCGACGAGCTGGCCTCCGACCCGGACTTCGGCGACGCCGCGGTGCGCGCCGGCGGCCTCCGCATCGAGACGACCCTCGATCCGCGGCTGCAGTCGCAGGCCCGGACCGCGATGAAGTCGATCCTGAAGACGCCCGGCGATCCGGATGCGGCGATCGTCGCCATCCGCCCCAAGACGGGCGAGATCGTGGCGATGGCGTCGACGCGCTACTTCCGCAAGGACCAGTTCGACCTCGCCTCGCAGGGCCGCCGCCAGCCCGGCTCCACCTTCAAGACCTTCACCCTCGCCACCGCCGTCGAGCAGGGCATCGACCCGCAGGCCACCCGCTACATGTCGGCGCCGTTCTCGTGGCAGCCCGACCCCGAGTCGCCCGTCTGGCAGGTGGGCACGGCGGGCGGCGAGTACGGCGGTGCGGTCAGCCTCGAGCAGGCGACGCTCGCCTCCGACAACACGGTCTACGCGCAGCTCGCGATCGACGTCGGACCCGACAACATCGCCGACATGGCGCGGCGGCTCGGCGTGCGTCGCTCGAAGCTCGTGCCCGTGCCGTCGATCACGCTTGGCTCCAGCGGCGTCTCCCCGCTCGAGATGGCGACGGCCTACGCCACGCTCGCCAACGGGGGCGTCTACAACCCGCCGACGGCGGTCAAGGCGGTCAAGGATGCGGATGGCAACGTCCTCGTCGGGCGGCGCGACCGCTCCGTGCGCGTGATCCAGGACGGCGTCGCGGCCGAGGTCACCCGCATCCTCGGCGAGAACATGTACGCGGGGACCGGCACGGGCGCGCGCACCACGGACGCCCGCCCGCAGGCCGGCAAGACGGGGACCACCGACGACCACACGGACGCCTGGTTCTGCGGCTACACGCCCGACCTCGCGGTGTGCGTCTGGATCGGCTACCCCGACGAGACGAAGCCGCTCTACAACATCGAGGGCGTGGGCGCCGTCTCGGGCCCGACGCTGCCCGCCGACATCTGGCACCTGTTCATGGACGCCGCGCTCGCCGACGTGCCGGCGCGCGAGTTCCGGGCGCCGCGCCAGCCGGTCGAGTGGGCGTCGTTCACGTCGCAGTTCGCCGACCGCATCGTCTCGAGCGTGACCGCCCCCGACGTCACCCTCGAGGCGCCCAAGCCGAAGCCCGCGACGACCGCCGACGAGCCGGCGACCACCGCGCCGGAGCCCGCCGAGACCGCGCCGCCGGCCACCACCGCCCCGGCGGAGACCGCGCCGCCGCCCGCGACGGCGGCCGCGGTGCCGTAGCCGAATCCCCGCGGCCGGTAGACTCAGCCCATGGCCGTGCACGACGAGCAGGCCGATGTCGCGACCGTCGAGCTGACGGGCTCGGGCGTCGACATCCTCCTCCCGCCGCCCGTGCCGCCGGCCCGCCGCATGGGCCGCGGGCGCGTGGCCGTCGGGGCGGTGCAGGTCGTCGGGTTCGGGGGCGTCGACCTGATGCCGTCCGTGGCGCCGGCGGAGCGGATCCTCCCGTCGGGCGCCCCGCGCCCGCAGACCCTGGCCCGCCAGGGCGCCGTCGTGCTGTTCGTGCCGATCGCGCAGACGCGGATCACGGCGATCCTCTACCACCCCGTGGCCGGCACCAGCGGTCTCACCCTGGAGCCCGTCGGACAGCCCGTCGACGAGGGGCTGATCGGGCGCGTCATCTCGGGCTTCGCCGGCGATGACGCAGGCGGGCCCCGCTACGCCGTCGAGGGCGAGCCGACATCGGTCGACGTGGGCGCCCCCGTGGGCACGGACGTCTACGCGCCGGTCGACGGCAAGGTGCTGTCGATCACACCGGTCATCGTCGAGGGCGTCGCCTACGGCGACCAGATCGCGATCGAGCCGCTCGCCAATCCGGGCGTCGTCGTGGTCGCCGCCGGCCTCCAGGCCGACGCCGATCTCTCGGTCGGGTCGCCCGTCTCGACCCGCCCCGACGCCTGGACCCGGATCGGCCGCATCGTCGACGTGACGGGCGCCCTCGACCCCGTGCTCTCGGGCTACACCCAGGACGGCGGCAACCGCGTCCAGCTCGAGGTGCGGCCGGCGACGGCGGTGGCCGCCACGTGAGGATCCTGTTCCTCGCCGACGTCTACGGCCTGCCCGGGGTCGAGGCCGTCGAGCGCGCCCTGCCCGGCCTGCGCGAGGAGCTCGGGCTCGACCTCGTCGTCGTCAACGCGGAGAACGCCGCCGACGGCGCCGGGCTCACGCCGAAGCTCGCCGGGCGGCTGCTCGCGGCCGGGGCGGACTGCCTGACCCTCGGCAACCACCTCTGGCGGCGCAAGGAGATCGGGCCGTACCTGGTGCAGGCCGAGCGCGTCGTGCGCCCCGCCAACCTGCTCGACCGGCTGCCCGGGCGCGGGCTCGCCTTCGTGCCCGCGGCGGACGGCCGCGAGGTCGCCGTGATCAACCTGCTCGGCTCGTTCACCCTCGAGCCGGCCCAGTCGATGTTCGCGGTCGTGGACGGTCTCGTCGATCAGGCCCTGGCCCGCACGCCGTTCGTGCTCGTCGACGTGCACGCCGAGGCGACCAGCGAGAAGGTCGCGATGGGCTGGCATCTCGCCGGGCGCGCGAGCGTCGTCTGCGGCACGCACACCCACGTGCAGACCAGCGATGCCGGCGTGCTGCCGGGCGGCACGGCCTACATCACCGATGCGGGGATGACGGGCCCGCACGATTCCGTGATCGGGGCGGTCAAGGAGATCAGCCTGCGCCGCTTCCTTCTGCAGCAGCCGCAGCGGCTCGAGCCCGCCACGGGGGATCCGCGCCTCGAGGGGCTCCTGGCCGACGTGGATGACGCCGGCCGCGCGACGGGCGCCGAGGCGCTCCGTCGCCCGGCCTAGGTCCGACCGCGGCTCACCGCGGGGCGAGCCGGATCTTGACGCGGTTCGACAGGATGTTCTTGCCCGCCTTGGTGCGGCAGCGCGCCTGGATCGATGCGGCGCCCTCGTAGGCGCCCGCCTCCGGCCTGATCGCGATCGCGCCGTACCTGCCCGTCGCGGTGCCCTTGCCGACCAGCGCGCCTGTGTTGGCGCGCACGGTGCAGACGGCGCCCTTGGAGGCGGCGAGCTCGACGCGGGTCGTGGCCTTCACGCGGGCGGCGGACCCGGGACGCCCGGCGGGCGGGGCGGGGCTGAGGATGCGCACCCGACCGGGCTTCTTGACGAGCCGCAGCTTCATCGTGTCGCCCGTGGCGGCCTGCCGCGCCGAGCGCGGGAGGCCCTGGCAGGCGCCGGCGTTGGCCGGCGACAGCTGGCACCAGGCGGCGATGCCGGCCTGCGTGCAGTCGGCGATGCCGTTGGCCGTGCAGAAGGCCTGCTGGGGGTTCGCCCCACCGCCGCCCTGCTGCGGCGGCGTGAGGTCGATCGTCTCGGTCTGGGAGAAGGTGCCGCTGCCGACGTAGCCCGCGAAGGCGCCGGTGCCGCCCGTCACGAACACCTTGGCGGTGACCTCGACCCGGGCGGCGTTGTCCACCACGCTGCCGTCGGCGTTGCCCAGACGGCCGTTGGCCTCGATGGTGCCCGAGAGGGTGCTCGCGCCCGCGTCGGCGAAGACGAGCTGGAAGGCGCAGGCCTGGAAGAACGCGCCGGTGAAGCGCTGCATGGTCGACCCGGTCTGGGTGATCCGGAGCGTGAACGCGTAGTCCTGGGTGATGTCGCAGCGAGCGGTGACGGTGCCGCTCGTGAAGCCGGCATCGCCCGTGGAGGCCGCGAGGGTGGGGTTGGAGACGGTGCCGGTCTGGGTCTGACCGGTCGCGGAGGTGGCGTCGGTGCAGCGCGCGGTCACCGGGAAGGGCGTCGTCGGCCCGATCGTCGTGAGCGCGGGATCGCAGTTCGGCAGCCCGGCGGGCGGGGCGCCGACCGGCTGCAGGGCGACGACGAAGTCGCCGGGGTTCGGCGGGGCCTCCTGGGCGATAGCCGGCAGCGCTCCGATGGCGAGGCCGAGCAGGAGGGCGGGCAGGAGCGCGATGCGGGGGATGGCCATGTGCCCACCCTATGCCCGGCGCGGCGCGCCGCAGTGCGGGTTTCTACCCGGCGACCGGGTCGGGCGCCGGCGGACGCCGGCGCACGGGCAGCGCCTCCGCCGGCGGGGCCGCCGGCGCGGGCCGGCCGATGCGGGGCGCGAGCAGGGCGATCGCGGCGAACACGAGCACCCACGGCAGGTACAGGTACATCCAGTGCGTGAGCACGATCTGGAAGCCGCACATCAGGGCCCCGGCGAGGGCGAGGGCGCGGGTCGGATCGAGGCGGCGCGGGACGGCATAGAGCAGGACGGCGGCGAGGACGACCGCGCCCTTGAGGGCCGTCTGCACGTTGCCGAGGTCGGGGAACCCGGGGTACTCGCCCCAGTCCCAGAGCGAGAACGGCGAGGGCCGGTCGAGCTGCCAGCCGAACGTGCGGTCCCAGAACATCCGCAGCGCCCCGGGGCCGTCGAGGGCGACGAGCAGGCCGGCGAGCACCGCGACGACGAGCCCCATGCCGAGCAGGGTGCGGCCCGCACCGGGGCCGGGGCGCAGCGCGTCCGCGAGGCGGCGCACCGGGCCGCGGCCGGGGTCCGGATGGCCGTAGGCCCACTCGCCCGGGGCCAGCGCGGGGCCGCCCCGGTCGAGCCGCAGCCAGAGCGGGATCAGGAGCAGCGGCGCGAACTTCGCCAGCGCCGCGAGCATCAGGAGCGCCCCGCGGCCGAGCGGCCGCGCGAACAGCGCCGCGGACCAGGCGAGCAGGGCGGCCACGACCGAGTCGTTCGAGTCGCTCATGAAGGTGTAGGCGGTCCAAGGCACCGCGAACCAGAACAGCGCGAGCGCGACGGCCAGCCGCCGGCCGGCGAGCTGCCACCCGAACACCGCCAGCCCGAGCCCCGCGAGCAGGTCGAAGAGCCCGGCCGTGAAGTGGGCGGCCGGGAGGTCGTCCCAGCGGCCGCTCCAGCCGAGCGCGGCCGTGCCCGGCACGTAGGCCAGGTACATCGCCGGCCCGTAGGTGTCGCCGCGCTCGATCGCGGTCTCACAGGCCCCGTCGGCCTGGACGTAGGCGCTGTTCGAGCCGTCGGCGTAGCGCGTGCCGCAGGGCGTCGAGGTGCGCTTCGGGAACGAGCCGTAGGGGCTGCGCCCGTCGAGGATGCGGTCGGCTCCGACGACGCCGGCGTAGCCGACGTCGACGACGTTGGAGGAGTAGGCGTTGAGGCCGATCCGGCCCCCGACGAGGGCGAGCAGGATCATCACCATCGCCCAGAAGGGCAGGCTGGTCGTGAAGGCCGGCCGGGCCGAGCGGCCGAGGCCGATCGCGACCAGCCGCACGAGCAGGTAGATCAGGGGCGGGTACTGGAGGGGCACCGCCGTGAAGACCTCGCCCTGGTTGAAGAACCACAGGGACGCCGCCATCGACAGGATCGCCGCGACGTCGAGGGTGCGCCACGACCGCAGCCGCCGCCAGTCGAGCATCGTGATCGCGAAGACGAGCATGAAGATCCCGAACACCCACGGCTCGTTGATCAGCCGCCCGAAGCCCTTGCCGCCGCGGGCCATCGACCAGCTCACCTGCGGGCCGGTGCGCACGTAGTCGATGGC
>JBEGMS010000040.1:0-2516 GCA_041182985.1 Actinomycetota bacterium | reverse complement strand
CGATGAGCGCGACGGCCAGGATCGACAGCGCGATCAGCACGTACCCGAGCGATCCGCCGGCGCGGATGTACTCGAGCATCGTCATGCTCGCGCCTTCCTCGGCGAGGAGGGTGGCCGGGATGGGGACGAGTGCGCCGGGGGTCATCGGCGTTCAGCGTAGCCGCACGCGCGCCGGCCGAGCCCGCCGGACTCAGCTCCCGCCCATGCGGCGCTCGATCCGGCGGGTGACGTGGAGGGCCAGCCAGGCGCCGCAGGCGAGCGCCACCGCGGCGATCGCGGCCACCGCGACGACGACGTCGCGCACCATCGCACGGGCCGCCCCCAGGGTCGAAACCTCCTTGTCGAGCGAGTCGACCGACGTGGCCAGCGTCTTCAGCCCGCCCTCCAGCCCCGAGATGGCCGCGTTGTGCGCGGCGAGGGAGGCGCCCAGCGCCTCGGTGGACGCGGTCAGGCGCGTGAACTCGGGGCTCGAGAGCGTGAGGTCCACCGTGGTCTGCGCCTCCCAGCCCGCGGCGTTCGGCAGGCGCGACACGAGCCACACCATCTGCATCGCGGTCAGCCGCGCCTGCTGCAGCTCGCTCGCCGCGTCCGCCACCGGGCTCAGCATGTCGGGCGGCGCGGCATCGAGCACCGTCATGCGGGTGCCGCTGAAGTCGGCGAGGTCGCTGATCCGGAACAGCCCGACGTTCACGATGTCCGGGTTCGCGGCGAGGTAGTCGTCGATGATCTTGTCGAACTTCGCGCGCTCCTCGGGAGTGATCAGGTTGCCATGGGCGACGATGCCCTCGAGCCGCTGCCGGATCTCGCCGTAGGTGTGGTCGCACTCGAGGTGCAGGTCCGGCCGGAACCGCTGCCTGTTGTGGCACGACACCTCGCCCAGCCGGCACCACACGTAGACGTCGAGCAGCGCGCCGTACGGATCCTGCCCCAGCGCGAGCGCCCGGATGTTGCCGACGGCGTTGTTGCGGATCATCTCCTTGGTCGCGACCTCGCTGCGCGGGGCGTCCCGCATCATCGCGCGGACCACCTGGTCCTGGAAGCGCGTCTGCGCGATGTCGGCCACGTCGAGCAGGCTGCCCGCGAGCTGGACACGCTTGCGCATCGCCTCGCTGGAATCGCTCGGCGGCGTCGCCTTGCAGGCGGCCAGCGCGAGGGCGCAGAGGGCGAGGGCGACGGGGCGAAGGAGCTCGCGGCGCGGCATCATCCCGTTCAGGGTAGCGCGGGTCGGGGGGCCGTTGCCGGCGCGGGAGGCGCGGCTGCCGGGCCCGCCAGCCCGGATCGCCGCAGGATCTCCGCCGCGTCGGGTCCCGTGCCCGGGGCCTGCAGGTCCTCGACCGACGCGTAGGCATGGCGGAACGAGGGGCGGGGCTTCGCCACCACGCACCAGCCATCCGGCGAGTGCACCACCGCGAAGAACGCGGGCGCCAGCGAGAACGCGAGCGAGACCGCCACGCCCGCCGCCGGCAGCGCCCACATCACCTGCCGCGGCACGCCCGCGCCCTCGGCCCGGCGCTTCACGGCCTCGATCCACGTGCGCGCGATCGCGAACTCAAGGCCCAGGACGCCGAGCCCCGCCAGCAGCAGCGGGATCCCGGGCCCGGGCAGCACCAGCAGCGCGATGCCCGCGAGCGCCATGCTCCCTCCGACCGCGCCCACCACCGCGCGCCGGAAGCGGCGGCCGGTGTTCGCGCGGACCCAGGCGAGGAACGCGTCCATCGCCGGAGGATAGGGCAGGGCACGCGTAGAATTGCCCGTCCACCGAGAGGTCCACCACATGGCAGCACCGCAGAAGCCCGGCCCGAGGAACGACACGCAGATCATCTACTCGATGATGGGCGTGACCAAGGAGATCGACCGGAAGAAGATCCTGAACAATGTCTCGATCTCCTACTACTACGGGGCCAAGATCGGCGTGCTGGGCCTCAACGGCAGCGGCAAGAGCACGCTGCTGCGCATCATGGCGGGGGTGGACAGGAACTACGAGGGCAAGATCGTCGCGGCGGGCGGCTACACGATCGGCTACCTCGAGCAGGAGCCGCTGATCGACGACACCCGCACGGTGATCGAGGTCGTCCGCGACGGCGCGAAGGAGACCTTCGCGCTGCTCAAGGAATACGACGAGATCAACGCGAGGTTCGGGGAGGACATGACCACCGAGCAGATGGACAAGCTGATCAACAAGCAGGCCGAGGTGCAGGAGCGCCTCGACCGCCTCGACGCATGGACCATCGACAGCCAGCTCGAGATGGCGATGGAGGCGCTCCGCTGCCCGCCGCAGGACCAGCCCGTGAACACGCTCTCGGGCGGCGAGCGCCGCCGCGTGGCGCTGTGCCGGCTGCTCCTGACGAAGCCCGACATCCTGCTCCTCGACGAGCCGACCAACCACCTCGACGCCGAGAGCGTCGCGTGGCTCGAGCAGCACCTGCAGCGCTTCGAGGGCACGATCATCGCGGTGACGCACGACCGCTACTTCCTGGACAACGTCGCGGGCTGGATCCTCGAGCTCGACCGCGGCG
>JBEGMS010000039.1:0-7803 GCA_041182985.1 Actinomycetota bacterium | reverse complement strand
ATCATGGACCCCGTCAGCACGGGAAACAGGATGAAGAGCGGCTCAGCCGTCGCCGGGGCGAGACAGATCACCATCACCGTGGCGCAGGCCGGCGGGTGCAGGCACCTGAGGAGCCGCATCGCGAGCAGGGCGAGGCCGAGCGCGACCGGCGCGGCCACCATGCCGTCGTAGGCGTCGCCGATCACGAGCAGGACCCCGACCGAGACCGCCGCCGAGAGGGTCTGCCCGGCGATCACGTTCCAGGAGCGGGCGGCGCCCATCCCGGGCGTCGTGAACAGGATCGCGAGGGAGGCGGCGAGCGGCGCCGCGAAGAGCGGCCACGAGGTCACGTCCAGGAACGCCCGGTGGAGGGCGAGCAGCGACGCGGTGGCCGCGGTGGCCGCGACGATCTCGAGCGGGGAGATCGTCAGGCCGTCGAGGCGCAGTAGCGCACGCAGCGAGCGATCGGCGGGGGTGGCCACGGACGCCTGTTCGCGGCCGCGATCGACCTCCCTCCCGCGGGCGGTACGCTGCGCCGCGGGGGCGGTTAGCTCAGCCGGTTAGAGCACCTGCTTTACACGCAGGGTGTCGGGGGTTCGAGTCCCTCACCGCCCATCACTGCGGGGAACTGCGGCATGCGGAAGACGTAAGCGGTGTTACGGATTTCGTAAGGACGTCGTCACTTTTCGCCTCGCCGGCGATCTGCCCGTCCAACGGCGTCCGCATCCGCCCGCCGCACACGACCCCGTCCCCCAGACGGAACAAGGAGATCCGCATGCAGAAGCGCGTCACCACCCTCTTCCTCCTCGTCGCCACGATGGTGCTCGCCGTCAGCGGCGTGGCCTCGGCGGCCGGCCAGGAGCCGCGCCAGTCGAAGAACATTGTCGAGGTCGCCTCGGGCGACAAGCGGTTCTCGACGCTCGTCTCGCTGGTCGCCAAGGCCGGCCTCGTCGAGACGCTGTCCGGCCCGGGCCCGTTCACGGTCATGGCCCCGACGAACGCGGCCTTCAAGAAGGTCCCCGCCGCGACCCTCAGCGCGATCGGCGCCGACCACGACCTGCTCACGCAGGTGCTGACGTACCACGTCGTCGCCGGCAAGGTGAAGGCCAAGCAGGTCGCCACCCTCAACGGCAAGAAGGTCGCGACGGTGCAGGGCTCGAAGTGGACGGTCCGCGTCCGCCCGAGCGGCATCTACCTCGACAACCCGTGGGGCTACTCGATGGTCACGAAGACCGACATCAACGCCTCCAACGGCGTGATCCACGTGATCGACCAGGTGCTGGTGCCCCAGGCGGTCATCAAGCAGCTGGAGGGCTGATTCCCGGCCGGCGCCGGGCCCCGGGTCCGGCGCCGGTCCGCTCAGCCCCGGCCGAGCTCGCCGAGGATCTCGCCGTAGCGCTGGTCCCGCCAGGCGAGCGCGGCCTTCAGGCCCTCGGTGCGCACGAGCTCGTCGAAGGCCTGCTGCTCCGGGGTCTGGGCCCCATTGAGCATGGCGGAGAGGTCGAGGTTGGCCTCGACCGCCTCGAGCAGCCCGGCGGCCTTCTGGGCCCGGTTGAGGGCCTGCTTGGTCAGCTGCAGGACGCGCAGGGGCGTCGGAGCGATCCGCGCCACCCACTCCCCCACCTCCGCCTCGAGGCGGTCGGCGGGCACGACGCGGTTGGCGAGGCCCCAGTCGAGGGCCGTCGGCGCGTCGATCGTGTCGCCGGTCAGGAGCAGCTCGCGGGTGCGGCGCTCGCCGAGGACGTACGGCATCAGGAGCGTCACCGGACCCGACCCGTAGCGCACCTCCGGCTCGCCGAAGCGGGCGTCCTCGGTGCAGATCATGAGGTCGCAGGCCATCGCGACCTCCATCCCGCCGGCCAGGCACCAGCCGTGGACGGCGGCGATCGTGGGCTTCGAGAGCCCCCACAGGCGCATCGTGACCGCGACGTCCCGGGCCAGCACCTCATGCCACTCGGTGATGGTCGGCTCGCCCTCGGCGGCCTCCTGCTCGAGGTCGTAGCCGGCGCAGAAAGCGCGGCCCGCGCCGCGCACGACCACGACCCGCACCTCGTCGTCGGCCTCGGCGCGGTCGATCGCCGCCTCCAGCTGGTCGACGAGCGCGTAGGTCATCGCGTTGAGCTTGTCGGGGCGGTTGAGCGTGATCCACGCGGACGGGCCGCGGCGCTCGTAGAGGACGAGGTCGTCGGTCATGGCGGCGATGCTACCGGCTGGGGAGGGTCAGCGCTGCGGCCGCACGGCGTCGCGCAGCCACGGCTCGAGGTGCTCGTAGCGGAACCGGTTCTCCTCGAACAGCGTGATCATGAAGTCGTGCACCTCGTCCGCGGTGCGCTCGATCCGGTGGCCGTTGATGCGCAGGAAGACGTCGACGGCGCCGAACGCCACGCGCTTGTTGCCATCGATGAACGGGTGGTTGACCGCGATGCTCTCGAGGAGCGCAGCCGACTCCTCGACGATGTCGGCGTAGTACCCCATCTGCGGTCGGACCAGCGCGGACTCGAGGGCCCCCGGATCCCGAATGCCGTCGGCGCCGCCGTGTCGGCGCAGCAGCACGCCGTGGATGAAGAGAGCCTCCTCGACATCGATGTAGCGCCGCGCTGCCGGCATCACCGGGCGAGACGCTCGTAGAGGCTGTCGAACTCCAGGATGCTCGCGGCGAGCGCCTCCGTCACGTCCGCGCGGGGAACGGTGCCCTGTCGGCGCTCGAGGTACTCGCGCATCGCATCCTCGAGGACGGCCTGGAGCTGGCGTCCCTCCTCGGCGGCAACCGCCCGCATGGCGGACAGGAGCGCAGGGTCGGCTTGCGATGCGAACTTCTCCCGGGCACTGGCCATGATCGCCTCCGATTCGTCAAGAAACATCAAGATACCATCCCCGTGATTCCGCGCCCTCCGGTCGGCGGTACGCTGCCCCACGATGACCGAGACCGGAGGCATCCCGGGCGCGCCGAGCGGCGTGCTCCTGCGCCCGAACGTCGCCGACCTCGTCGTCTACGTGCCGGGGGCCTCGACGGGCGTGCCGGAGGGCGTGCCGATCATCAAGCTCTCGTCGAACGAGGGCGCCGAGGGCCCGCTGCCCGCCGCGCGTGCCGCGCTGGAGGCCGAGGCGGGCGACCTGCACCGCTACCCCGACTCGCAGGACCTCGTCCGACTGATCGCCGAGCGCCGCGGGCTGCCGGCCGAGATGGTCACGGTCGGCCCCGGGGCGGACATGCTGATCCAGTACATCGCCTCCGCCTTCCTCGAGCCGGGCCGCGAGGTCGTGTTCGCGTGGCCGTCGTTCGTCTCGTACGCCCTGACCGCCCAGAAGCAGCTCGCGCACGCGACGATGGTGCCCCTCAAAGACGACGTGCACGACCTCGACGGGCTGCTCGCCGCGATCACCGAGCGCACGGCGCTCGTCTACGTCTGCAACCCCAACAACCCGACCGGCACGTACGTCTCCCGCGACGCCCTGCGCGCCTTCGTCGACGCCCTGCCCGAGCACGTCGTCTGCGTCGTGGACGAGGCCTACGCGGAGTACGTCCTCGAGGACGACTACCCCGACGTGCTCGAGGAGTACGTCAAGGCGGGGCACCCGCGCGTCGCCGTGCTGCACACCTTCTCGAAGATCCACGGCCTCGCCGGGCTGCGCGTCGGCTGGATGGCCGGCCCCGCCTGGCTCGTCGACGCCACGGTGCGCGTGCGCGGGCCCTTCGACGTCACGAGCGCCGGCCTCGCCGCCGCGATGGCCTCCATCGCCGAGGAGGGCGCGCTGCGCGACCGCGCGGAGGCCAACGCGCGCCGGCGCGAGTCCCTGCGGGCGCGGCTCACCGCCGTCGGCGTGGCGTCCACGGGCGTGGCCAACTTCCTCACGGTGCAGGTGCCCGACGCGCAGGCCGCGACGGCGGCGCTGATGCGGCGCGGCGTGATCGTGCGGCCGCTGAACGCCTTCGGGTCGCCGACGCAGATCCGCATCACGATCGGCTCCGACGCCGACATGGCGATCGCCGAGCCGATCATCGCCGAGGTCCTCGGCGCCGGCGCCTAGTCCCCGCCGCCCCGCCCCTGCGAGCGGTTGGCGACGTTCAGGATCTCGCCGTTGCGCAGGTACCAGAGGACGCCCTCGGGGTCCCGCACGGTCGTGGTGCGCAGCGCGACCTCCTCGACGACGCCGGTGACCGCGTCGAAGCGCACCTCGTCGCCGATGCCGTACTGATCCTCGATGATGATCAAGATCCCGGCCAGGTAGTCCTTCACGAGGGTCTGGGCGCCGAAGGCGAGGGCGACGCCGACGACGCCGGCGCTGGCGATCAGCGGCGTGATGTTGATGCCGAGGAGCTCGAGGACGACGAGCAGCGCGTTGACCCAGATCAGGAGCAGGACGACGCCGGTCATGAGCGCGCCGATCGCCTGCGCCCGCTGGGCCATGCGCGTCGTGCGCAGCGCGGGCTCCCGCGCCTCGGCCCGCTCGGGGTGCCGCGTGGCGGAGCGCGCGATGATGCGCCGCACGCCGCGGCGGATCAGGCGCCGGGCGACGACGGTGAGCGCGATCGCCGCGAGGACCACGAGGGCGATGCGCAGCGGCGCGCCCTCGCCGAGCCAGGCGGCGAACCCGTCGAGGGTCGCGGTCACGGCGAGCGGGGGCGTCGGCGCGATCATCGCAGTCGGCGTCAGTCGAAGGCGATCACGCTGCGGATGCCGTCCTGGGCCTCCATCAGCTCGAACCCGCGGTTGACCTCGTCGAGCGTGATGCGGTGCGAGAGCAGCGCGTCGACGTCGATCTCGCCGGCCAGCCAGCGGTCGACGAGGAGCGGCACCTGCGTGCGGCCCTTGACGCCCCCGAAGGACGACCCCGTGACGCGCCGGCCCGTGATCAGGAAGCGCGGGATCACCTCGAGCAGCTCGCCCTTGCCGGCGACGCCGCACATCGTGGCGAGGCCCCAGGCCTCACGGGCGCTCTCGACGGCCTGGCGCATCACCGCGACGTTGCCCGTGGCCTCGAAGGTGTAGTCGGCGCCGTAGCCGCCGGTCTGCTCCTTGATCCAGTCGACCGCGTCGGGGCCGCCCGCGATCGTGTCGGTGGCGCCGTGGTGGCGGGCGTCGGCGAGGCGGCCGTCGGCGAGGTCGACGGCGATGATCCGCTCGGCGCCGGCGAGGCGCGCACCGATCACCGCGCCGAGGCCGACGAGGCCGCAGCCGAACACCGCGACCGTCGACCCCGGCTCGACCTGGGCCGTGTGGAGCGCCGCGCCGAGTCCCGTGGAGAGGCCGCAGGCGAAGGGCGCGCAGCCGTCGAGCGGCGCCTCGGGCGACACCTTCGCGAGGGCGATCTCCGGCATCACCGTGTACTCGGCGAACGTCGACGTGCCCATGAAGTGGCGCAGCTCCTCGCCGTTCCGGGACAGCCGCGTGGTGCCGTCGGGCAGGTAGCCGCGGCCCTGCTCGTCGCGGATCGCGATGCAGCGGTTCGTGCGCGGGCTGCGGCAGTGCACGCACTCCCCGCACTCCGGCGCGAACAGCGTGATCACGTGATCGCCGGGACGGACCAGCGTGACGTCCGCGCCGACCCGCTCGACGACGCCCGCGCCCTCGTGCCCGAGCACGCACGGCGCGTACCCCGTGGGGTCGGCACCGGAGGCCGTGTAGAGGTCCGTGTGGCAGACGCCGCAGGCGGCGAGCCGCACGAGCACCTCCCCGGGCCCCGGCTCGGCGAGGTCGACCTCCTGGACGACAAGCGGCTGGCCGAACTCCTCGAGCACCGCGGCGCGGATTCGCATGCGGGGGACTGTAGCGGGGCACGCGATCCCGGCCGCATTCCGCCGCTACCCTTCGGGCCGTGCAGGTCGACCGCCGCCTCCTCACGCTGCTCCAGGCCCTCGCCCTCCTCGCCGCGATCGCGGTCGCCGGCTACCTGACCTGGATGAAGGCCCAGAACCAGATCCCGCCCTGCACGGCGGGCGGCGGCTGCGCGGCGGCCCTCTACTCGCAGTGGGGCTACATCGCCGACATCCCGCTCGCCTACATCGGCCTCACCGCCGCCACCGTCCTGCTCGCGCTGACGCCGTGGCGGCTCCAGCCCGTCCGGGCGATCAGCCTCGTCCTGTTCCTCGTCGGGGCGATCTTCACGATCTACCTGCGCTACGTCGAGCAGGCGCACTTCGACGGCAACGTCTGCATCTGGTGCGTCTCCTTCATGGCCGCCTGGTGGGTGGCCGGCGCCTGCGAGCTCCTCCGGCTCGCGCGCCCGCCGGCGCCCGAGCCCGAACCCGCGTAAGGGCCGTCCGGCTCCGGCCGACTCCCCCGTGCACCCGACACGGAGGAGACGACATGGACGCCACCCTGGCCCCCGACCCGACCGCGATCACCCTCGCGCCCGGGCGACCGCAGACCCACGGCGGCATCACGGTCGTGCCGCTCCTCGCCGCGGCGCCGCCCCGCGCCGACTACGTCACGCTCGACGAGGCCCTGCCCCACGGGTTCACGATCAGCGAGGTCGACGACGCCGGGCACGTGCCCCAGCTGCTCGTCCGCAACCCGCTCGACCGCGACGTGCTCCTGTACGACGGCGAGGAGGTGGTCGGCGCGAAGCAGAACCGCGTCCTCGAGGCCTCCATCCTCGTCGCCGCGGGCGCCGCGCACCCGATCCCCGTGGCCTGCGTCGAGGCCGGCCGCTGGCACGGCCCCTCCGACGGCTTCACGGCCGCCGACCGGGTCAGCCATCCGGAGAACCGCCGGCGCAAGTCGGTCCAGCTCGAGCACGCCCCGCTCGCCCAGGGCGTCGCCCAGAGCGCGGTCTGGCAGGAGATCGACGAGCGGATCCACGAGACCGGCGCCCACGCCGCCACCCGCGCCCTCGCCGACGTCCACGAGACGCAGCGCGACCGCATCGACGCGGTCACCGGCTCGTTCGACCTCGTCGACGGCCAGTGCGGCGCGCTCCTCGCGCTCGGCGACGACCTCTGCCTGGACCTCGTCTCCCGGCCCGACGCCTGGACGGCGCTGTGGCCGAAGATCCGGCGCGGCTACCTGCTCGACGGGATGCGCCACGTCGCCGACGACCCGACCCCGCAGGACCTCATCGACCGCTTCGTCGAGCGGGTCATCGCCGCGGGGCGCACGAGCCGCCCCAGCCCCGGCCGCGGCGAGGACCAGCGCCTCCACGGCACATCGGTCAGCGGATCCGCCCTCGTGCTCGACGGCGAGCTGATCCAGCTGTCCGCCTACACCCGCGGAGGCGAGGGGCCGACGACGCTCGAGCAGCGCGGGCGGATCGCCCGCCCCAGCCGGCGCAACCGCTGAGACGCGCGGCACGGGGCCATGGCGGCGTAGAATCGCCGACGTGGCCCCGTCGCCGCTCGCCCGCACCGCCTTCGCGGCGGTCGCCCTCGCCGGCCTCGCCGGCATGACGGTCTCGCTGACCCTGACCGTCGCGGACCCGGGCAGCTTCCCGCCCGCCGACCGCGGCCTCTTCGGCGAGAGCGACACCGTCGGCCGGCTCGCCGACTGGTTCGCCTACTTCACGCACTGGAGCCTGATCCTCGTCGTGCTCGTGTTCGCGCTCCTGGCCCTGCGCCCGGGCACGCCGAGCCGCCGCTTCCGGATCCTCCTGCTCGACGCGCTCCTGATGATCTCCGTGACCGGCATCGTCTACGCGGTCGTGCTCGCCCCGATCGCGCCGCCGATGGAGGGCTGGGAGCTGCTGAGCAACGCGCTCCAGCACTACGTCACCCCGCCCCTGGCCGTCCTCGCCTTCGTCTTCTTCGGCCCGCGCGGATGGGTCGAGCGCGGCCTGATCCCGGCCGCGCTCGTGATCCCGATCGTCTGGCTCGCCTTCACCTACGCC
>JBEGMS010000038.1:0-5453 GCA_041182985.1 Actinomycetota bacterium | reverse complement strand
GGGCAGGAGCGTGACGGGCTGCTTGCCCGCGTCGATCAGGTCGGGGTCCTCCGCGCCGGCCGCGGGGCGCGGCCCGATGCCGAGCAGGCCGTTCTCGGTGTGCAGCACGATGTCGACGCCGGGGGCGAGGAAGGCGGGGATCCGGTTGGGGATGCCGATCCCGAGGTTGACGACCTCTCCGGGGCGGAGCTCCGCGGCCGCGCGGCGGGCGATCACGTCGCGGGGGTCGCTCACGCGTCCTCTCCCTGGACGTCGCCGATCGAGAGCTCGGCCTCGACGAGGCGGTCGACGTGGAGGTGCGGGGTATGGACGGACTCGGGCTCGAGGTCGCCGACGGGCAGCACCTCGACGGCCTCGGCGATCGTGAGCGTCGCGGCGCTCGCCATGGCCGGGTTGAAGTTCTGGGCGCCGAGGCGGTAGCGGAGGTTGCCCAGCTCGTCGGCCCATTCGGCCCGGACCAGGGCGACGTCGGCCCGCAGCGGCTCCATCAGGACGCAGGGCACGCCGTCGATGACGCGCTCCTCGCGCCCGCCCGCCAGCTCGGTGCCGGCGCCGACCGGGGTGTAGAAGCCGCGGATGCCGGCGCCGCCCGCCCGGATCGCCTCGGCGAGCGTGCCCTGGGGCAGGAGCTCGTACTCGATCGCGCCGGTCATCGCCGCCTCGACGGCCTCCGGGTTCGAGGTGAAGAACGAGGCGATCGCCTTGCGGATCCGGCCCTGGCGCAGGAGCAGGCCGAGGCCGCGGCCCGGCTCGCCGATGTTGTTGGAGATGATCGTGAGGTCGCGCGCCTCGGAGCCGTGGACGAGCGCGTCGATCAGGGTCAGGGGCGCGCCGACCAGGCCGAAGCCGCCGACCATGATCGTGGCCCCGTCGGCGATCTCGCGGATCGCCTCGGCCGCCGTGGTGCGGGTCGCCGCCATCGCCGGGATCATCGCACGGCTGCGGGCCGGGGCAGTGGGCGTACCTGGGTTCGAACCAGGGACTTCTCGCGTGTGAGGCGAGCGCTCTACCGCTGAGCTATACGCCCGGAGCGGTGACAACGGTAGCGGACCGGCGGCTCGCCCGGGGAGGGCGGGCCGCCGGTCGGGATTCCGTTAGCCCGCGTCCTGGTCGGCGCCCGCGGCCTGCATCAGGGCCTTCTCGAAGGCGGCCTGGTCGGCGGTGTCGAGCGCGCTCTCGCCGCCCTCCTCGCCGATCTTCATCTGCACCTCGATGCCCTCCCCGCCCGGGCCGTCGAGCGTGCAGGTGAACGTGGCCTCGGGGTCGACGGAATCGGGGCACGTCATGGTGACCCCGAGGTCCGCGAAGGCCTTGTTGGCCTCCGCGATGGCCGGTCCGGTCTCCATCTCCGACGAGCCGCACGCGGCGAGCGCGAGGGCGATCAGGCCGACGGCGGACGCCGTGGCGGCGGAGCGAATGGCGATCATGTGTCCTCCCCGGACGAGTGTTCGGAGAGCGTACACCGCGGAGGCGGAGCGGGGGGGATTCGAACCCCCGAGACGGGTCAACCCCGCCTACACGATTTCCAATCGTGCTCCTTCAACCACTCGGACACCGCTCCGGGCCCGCGCAGGATACCGGGGGCCGCCCGCACGGGCGCCGCGCTGCCTAGACTCGCCGCATGGAGACGATCGGCCAGGTCGGCGTGTCCGATCCCGAGGCGCGCCCGGGACCGTGGGGCGTCGTCGCCGCGGGCGCCGGCGCCGGGCTGGTCCTGTCGGCGCTGGCCTGGTGGCTGCTGGCCGAGTGGGCGTTCTGGTCGGGCCCGGCCCTGATGGCGGGCGCGGCCGCCGCCATCGGGCCGTTCCAGTGGGCGCGCCGCAACGCCCAGAACCGCCGCAACCAGCGCGTCCTCACCGCGTGGGGCGGCCCGCGCGGGCTCGCGTACGCGCCGGGCGTCGACAACCCCTCGACGACGCCGCTCCTCCGGCGCAAGGGCACGCTCCGCCCGGCGCTGGTCGGCCCGGTCGGCGGCGACCCGCACGGCGTCCTCGCGCACTACACGTACTCGGTCTCGAGCGGCAAGAACCGCTACGACGTGAAGCTGTCGCTCGCGATCGCGCGCTTCGCGGGCCGCGACGGCCTGCGCGTCGTGGTCCGCGACGGCGAGCAGTTCGGGTTCGAGGGCCTGTTCGACGACTGGGCGGCGTTCGAGACGCAGTCGGCCGAGGTCGACGGCCGCTTCGAGATCGAGGTGCGCGAGGGCCACGACCCCGTGCAGGTGACCGAGCTCCTCGACCCCGTGGTGCTCGCGTCGCTCCTCGAGGCCGACCAGCATCCGCTCGTGGAGGTCGATCAGGGCACGCTGGTCGTGGCGATCGGCGGCCACGTCGGCATCGACCCCGGCGTCGAGGACCTCGCGTGGTTCGAGTTCCTGCGCGCGCGCGCCGACCAGTGGGGCGCGCGCATCGCGGGCATCTGAGGCCGACCCGGCCCGGGCGATACGATCGCCGCATGCGCCGCCTCGCCACCCTCCTCGCCCTGACCGCCGTCCTCGCGCTGCCCGCGGCCGCCCACGCCGCCAGGCCGCCGGACACGAGCGCCCTGACGGAGCGCTGGGCCAGCGGCACCGCGCTGATGAGCGCCTACTCCGACCTCCTGATCCTGCAGGACCAGGCGAAGCTCGACCGGATGCTCGACGACGCCTTCCTGATCCAGCGCACCGACGGCTCATGGGCCGACAAGCGGCGCTACCTCGCGAAGCTGCCCGTCCTGCGCGACTACGCCTTCGCGCTGGTGCAGGTTCGCCGGTCGGGGCGGATGCTGACGTTCCGGGCCACGGCGACGTCGACCCTGACCGTCAACGGGGAGGCCTACACCCCGAGCCCGGCGCCGCTGATGGCCGTCTGGCGCTGGACGGGCACGCGCTGGCTGCTCGTCGCCCAAGGCAACTTCAACGTGCCGCGGTCCTAGACCGCGGAGACGCCCGTGCCGATCGGGCAGGCGACGCCCGTGCCGCCGAGCCCGCAGTAGCCGTTCGGGTTCTTCGTCGGCGCGAGGCACTGCTGGTGGTAGTCCTCGGCGTAGTAGAAGTCGCCGAGCGGCGCCACCTCGGTGGTGATGTCGCCCTTGTGGGCGGCGCTGAGCGCCTCCTGGTAGGCGGCGCGGGTCGCGTTGGCGGCCGCCAGCTGGGCGTCACTCGTGGTGTAGATCGCGGAGCGGTACTGCGTGCCGACGTCGTTGCCCTGGCGGTTGCCCTGGGTCGGGTCGTGGCCCTCCCAGAACGCCTTCAGGAGCTGCTCGGCGGGCAGGACGGCCGGGTCGTAGACCACGAGCACGGCCTCGGTGTGGCCGGTGCGGCCGGTGCAGGTCTCGCGGTAGGTGGGATTGCGGGTGAAGCCGCCTGCGTAGCCGACGGCCGTCGTGTAGACGCCCGGCAGCTGCCAGAGCTTGCGCTCCGCGCCCCAGAAGCAGCCCATCCCGACGACGATCGACTCCAGCCCCTCGGGGAACGGCCCCTGAAGCGGGGTGCCGAGCACCTCGTGGCGCTCCGGCACCGGGATGGCCTCGTCGCGGCCCGGCAGGGCCGCGGCCTCGTCGAGGTGCTCATGCGATGCGCGCGAGAAGATGCCCATGCGCCCAATGGTACTGGCGCCGCGCCGCGTCCGGGGGCCCTGCGATACACCACCGTATGCCCGAGCGCACGCCCCTCGCCGACCGGCCCCTGACCGAGCCGCACCCCCGGCGGCTCTCGCCGACGCATCCGGCCCGGGCGGAGATCCTCGCCGAGCACGCCGCCGCCCTCCAGCGCGGCGACATGGGCTACCTCGACCCGGTCACGGGGCTCTTCGTGATGACGGCCGCCGTGCACGCCGAGCGCGGCTGGTGCTGCGAGCGGGGCTGCCGGCACTGCCCGTACGTGGTGTGACGGATGTCGCACACGTGTGCGAGCGGTTCGATTTCCACGACGGCGATTGGATATCTTCTGGCGCAGCGCGGTGCGATTCGCCGTCGAGATTCCGCGCGCTGTCTACGTTACAACTCTCTCGGGAGCCCCCATGAAGAAGTCCCTGCTCTACCTCGTCGCCCTACTCGTGGGTCTCCTGTCTGTGCCGGCCGGCGCCAGCGCCGCGCTCTCATGGTCGGCGGGCACGATCTCCGGCACGCCCAACGGTCCCATCGTGGCCGTGGCATGGAACGAGAGCCAGAATCCGAGCGGGCAGTTCTTCGTCGCCGTCACCAAGCCGACGTCGAGCCTGGGAACCAACGACCTGCTGACGAGCACCGACGGCCAGTCGTGGACGGTGCGGAGTTCCGGCGTCGCGGGGGCGTGGAACGACATCGTGTTCGGTGGCCTCAATAGCAATACCGTCTTCTGGGCTGTCGGCGACAACGACAAGATCATGTACGGCAATTCGACCGCAACGACGTGGGGCGAAGTCACCGTTGCAGTTAGCCCGTCGGGGAGCACCCAGCGCGCCGCCTGCTCGTCCGCGTGCGGCAATTGGACCGCGGCGAGCGTCGGCGACAGCCAGGCCGTCATCCTCTACTCGTCCAATGGCTTTGTGATTCGGAGCGGCAACGGCAACCAGGGGTTCACCGCGTTCCCGCAGACGTCCTCGGTCGGCACGATCAACTACTCCGCTGCTGCGTACTATCAGGTGCCAAACTCCACGCCGATCCAGTGGCGCAATTGGTCATTCGGCACGGGCAGTACGCCTGCTGCCAACTCGACGACGGCGGTGGTGTACTCCTACACGTCGCCGAGTGCCCCGACGGTGTTCGATCAGCGTGGACTTTCTGCGCCGTTCGATGCGGGTGCGACAGGCACAGTGCTGGCCGCGACCGCCTCGTACACCCTGGCCAACGCGGGGCCCTCGCGCACTGAGGGTCTCGTCATCGCGACGAGCTCCGGCGTGTACCGGTCGAACGGCGACCCGAATCCGACGTGGTCATTGTCATCGCTTTCTGGCCTCACGGCGGCGAACGTCCGAGGCATCGCCGAGTCGAACAACAAGTGGCTCGTCGTCGACGACACCGGTAACACTTGGGTGGCAACGGGAATCGGCGGTAACTGGTCCACCGCCCCTCCGATCAGCGGTGCGACGCCGGAGGATGCCGCCGGCTCGTGGAAGCTCTGCAAATTCGTGGTGGTGGGTGGCTCTGCCATCCACTACTCCACGGACGATTCGAACACTTGTTCCAGCGGCGGCAGCGGCGGCGGAAGCGGCGGCAGCAGCGGCAGCATCTCGAACCTCGTGGCTCCGGTCATCACACAATCTGGCTGCACACTCACTGTGTCGGACGGCATGTGGGTAACGGGATCGGGCAACACGTACACCTACACGTGGATCCGTTCGAACGCCGTCGCGTTGGCGCCGCCGACGCAGACCGTTGGCACGGCGAAGACGTACACGCTGACCGCGGCCGATGATGGCAAGTATCTCCGGGCGTCGGTACGGGCGACCCATCCGTCAGGCATCGGGTCCGCCGGCTCGAACGTGGTGGGGCCG
>JBEGMS010000037.1:0-4053 GCA_041182985.1 Actinomycetota bacterium | reverse complement strand
CGCGACGAGCGCGGCGAGGACGGTGGTGATGTTGGAGACGACGCTGGTGGCGGTCGAGGTGACGACCTCGTCCACGCCGCCGATGTCGTTGGCGATGCGCGACTGCACCTCGCCCGTGCGGGTGCGCGTGAAGAAGGCGAGCGACTGCCGCTGCAGGTGCTCGTAGACGTCGGCGCGCAGCTCGTGCATGACCTCCTGGCCGACGCGGTTGGCGAGGTAGGTCTGGGCGACGCCGAGGATGCCGACGACGATCGCGATCGCGATCATCCCGCCGGCGAGCCACGCGAGCAGCGTGGTGTTGGCCTCGGGGATCGCGACGTCGATGATGTCGCGCAGGAGGAACGCCGGCACCATCCCGAGCGCGCTCGAGACGACGATCAGGAGCAGCACGAGCGTGAGACGCGAGCGCTCCGGCCGGAACAGCCGCGTGACGCGGCGCAGGTTGGCGCGGCGGACCTCCGGGTCCTCCGGCCGCTGGGGCTTCTCCCCGATGTCGAACGTTCCGTGCCTGCCGCGTGCGCTCACAACCGAACGGTAGATCGCGCCCGCGCGGCCCGCGGCGCAAGCCGCCGCGCACCCCTGCGGCGAACCACCTAGCGCGGGGCGCCACGCGGGCGCCCCCTAGGCTTACCCGCCATGGCCCACGACCACGACCACGACGAGCCCGGACACGTGCACGGGCCCGGCTGCGGGCACGACCACGACGAGCCCGACCAGGCCGAGGCGGAGCGCCTCGCCGACGAGCTCGCCGAGGCGACCGCGCGGATGGCCGGCCAGCTCGGCTGGGCGATCGCGCCGCACCGCGAGCGGGCCGGCTACGTCCTCGCCGGGGCCCCCGTGGCGGTCGTCTTCGAGCGCGCCCCCAACCGCGCCGCCAAGCCCAAGCACCGCTCCGGCCAGCTCGCCCCCGAGCTCCTGCCCTTCCTCGTCGACGCCGTGCTGCGCACCCGCGAGCGGCTCGCCTACGCCGACGGCGAGGACAACCCGTACCTGATCCCGCTCGTGCTCGCCTGCTTCTACGCGGTCGAGTCGGCGCGCTCCGGCGCGCTCGGCCTCGGCCCGGAGACCCGCCGCGACCTGCCGAGCGTCGAGCTCCTGGCCGACGACGACGCGACCGCCGACATCCGCGGCGTGCCCGGCACGGCGATGCTGCGCGCGATCGCGCCCGTCGAGCCCGACGAGGGCGACGAGCGCGTGATGGCCGTGCAGTTCACCTGGCGCGCCTAGAGCCCGCGCCCGCGACGTGGTAGCGTCGCGCCATGGCCGGGGCGGAGCTGGAGCGGCTGCAGCGCGAGGCGCGCGAGGACCCGGATGGCTTCTGGGCGCGCGAGGCCGCCGACCTGCCCTGGTTCGCGCCGTGGTCGAGCGTCCTCGACTGGACGCCGCCGACCTATACCTGGTTCGCCGGCGGCCGCACCAACCTCGCCCACGCCTGCCTCGACCGCCACGTCGCGGCCGGCGACGGCGACCGCACGGCGCTGATCTGGCTGCGCGAGGACGGCGCCGAGCGGCGCCTCAGCTACCGCGAGCTGCTCGCCGAGGTCGAGCGCGTGGCGGCGGCCCTGCGCGCGCTCGGGATCGGCCACGGCGACCGCGTCACCATCTCGATGCCGGTCTCGGTCGAGGCGATCTGCGTGATGCTCGGCTGCGCCCGGATCGGCGCCATCCACTCGGTGGTCTTCGCGGGCTTCGGGGCGGGCGCGCTCGGCCAGCGCATCCGCCTGTCGGGCTCGAAGGCGGTCTTCGTCGGCGACGCGACGCGCCGGCGCGGCGGGGTCGTGCCCCTCAAGGGCATCCTCGACGAGGCGCTCGCCGAGGGCGGCCACGAGGTCGAGCACGTGATCGTGCAGCGCCGCGAGCCCGACGCCGCGCCCGTCGGCGCGGGCGAGCTCGACTGGGAGGACTTCCTCGCGGGCGGCGTGGGTGGCGACGGGTCGCTCCAGGTGGTCGACGCGATGGACCCGCTCTTCATCCTCGCCACCTCCGGCACGACCGCCACCCCGAAGCTCGCGGTGCACGTCCACGGCGGCTACATGGTCGGCCTGCACGCGCTGGGCCGCTGGGTCTACGGCCTCGACCGCGACGACGTCTGGTGGTCGACCTCCGACATCGGCTGGGTCGTCGGCCACTCGTACATCGTCTACGGTCCGCTGCTGGCCGGCGCGGCCTCGATCGCCTACGAGGGCTCGCTCGACTTCCCCGACGTCGAGCAGCTCTGGCGGCTGATCGCGCAGGAGCGGGTGACCGGCCTCTTCACCGCGCCGACCGCGGTGCGGATGCTGATGCAGCACGGCGCGGAGCGCACCCGCGGCCACGACCTGTCCAGCCTGACGCGCCTCTTCTGCGCCGGCGAGACGCTCAACCCGCCCGCCTGGGAGTGGCTGCAGCGCGACGTCCTCGGCGACCGCGTCCCCGTCATCGACCACATGTGGCAGACGGAGACGGGGGTGCCGCTCTTCGCCAACCCCTGGGGCCTCGGGCTCGAGGAGATCCGCCCCGGCTCCGCGGGCCTGCCGATGCCCGGCTGGGAAACCGCCATCGTCGACCCGCAGACCCACGAGGAGCTCCCGGCGGGCCAGACGGGGATGATGGTCGTGCGCCGGCCCTTCCCGTCCCTGACCCCGACGATCTGGGGCGACCCGGAGCGCTGGGCGCGCGACTACTGGTCGCGCGTGCCCGACTGCTACACGAGCGGCGACGCCTGCCGCTTCGACGAGGACGGCTACGCCTGGTTCAGCGGCCGCGCCGACGAGGTCGTCAAGATCGCCGCCCACCGGATCGGCACCGTCGAGGTCGAGACCGCCTTCCTCCACCACCCCGCCGTCGCCGAGGCCGGCGCCACCGGCCGCCCCGACGAGCTGCGCGGCGAGGTGATCGCCGCCTTCGTCGTGCTCAAGCCCGGCGTCGAGCCGGCGCCCGATCTCGAGCGCGAGCTGCGCGCCAAGGTGCGCGACGTGCTCGGGCCCGTCGCCGTGATCGGCGAGGTGCACGTCGTCTCCAGCCTCCCGAAGACGCGCTCCGGCAAGATCATGCGCCGCGTCCTCAAGGCGGTCGTGACCGGCGTCGACGTCGGCGACGTCTCGACGATCGAGAACGAGGGCTCCGTGGAGGACGCCCGCGCCGCGGCCGCGGCGCTCAGGGCCGAGGCCCTGCGCGACGCGGACGCCTAGTCCGGGATCGCCTTCAGCTCGGAGAACAGCCGGAACTCGCCGTCCGGCGTCGTGGCGTGGATGTCGACCTTGTCGACCCTGTCGTACACGCCGATCCCGACCGTCGTCATCTGCAGCCGGCCGAGGAAGCCCGTGGCCTGGTTGTGCAGCGCCTCCCGGAACACCAGGTGGCCGTCGGTGAGGTCGAAGTCGACCCCCTCCGCGACCTCGTGGCCGTTGAGGTAGACCGCGAGCGAGCCGACGGCGCCCTCCGGCCGGGGGACGCGGTGGCCGGTGAACCCCTGCTTTCTGCCCATGGCGGCATCGTAGGCAGATCCGCTCCCGCACCCGGCGGTAGAGTGGTCCCGTGCCGCCGTCCACCCTCGACCTCCACTCCCACTCGACGGCCTCCGACGGCAAGCTGGCCCCGGCCGAGCTCGTGGCGCTGGCCGCCGAGCGCGAGATCGAGGTGCTCGGGCTGACCGACCACGACACGCTCGCCGGCGTCGCCGAGGCGCAGGCGGCGGGGCGCGAGCTCGGGGTGCGCGTGGTGCCGGGGATCGAGATCTCGGCCCGCTGGCCCCGGGGCCAGTGCCACCTCCTGGCCTGGCTGCCCGAGCCCGTGCCGGAGGCGTTCCTCGCCTGGACGCACGAGCGCTCCGCCGATCGCGCCGAGCGCGCCCGCCGGATGGTCGGGCTCCTGCAGGAGCAGGGCATCGCGATCGAGTGGGACGACGTCGCCCGCCTGGCCCGCGGCAACGTCGGCCGCCCGCACGTCGCCGATGCCCTGATCGCCCGCGGCGCCGCCCGCGACCGCGCCGACGCCTTCGAGCGGCTGGTCGGCAGCGGCTGCCCCGCCTACATCCCGAGCGGGAAGCTCGAGCCCGAGGCGGCGATCCCGATC
>JBEGMS010000036.1:0-4939 GCA_041182985.1 Actinomycetota bacterium | reverse complement strand
GTCGGCACGATCGGCGACGCCTCCTACGCGGGCGCGTCACTCGCCGCGGCGGTCGCCGCGGGCCTGCGCGGCACGGTCCACCTCGAGGCCTTCGGCGGCCCCGATGCCGACCCGGCCGCCGTCGCGAGCGCCCTCGCCGACCGGCTCGACCTGCTCGCCCCGCAGGCGACCGGCCTGGTCGGGCTCGGCGTCTCGCCGCACAGCCCGTACACGGCCGCCCCGGCGGTGTTCACGGCGCTCGTGGACCTGGCGCGCGAGCGGGGGATGACCGCGATGGCGCACGTCGCCGAGTCGGCGGCGGAGCTCGAGGCCGTGCGCGAGGGCACGGGGCCGATCGCCGACGCCCTGGCCGCGCTGACCCGCATCGAGGCGACCGGCCGCCATCCCGTCGACCTGCTCGACGCCGCCGGCCTGCTCGGTCCCGGGCTGATCCTCGTGCACGCCGTCCAGGTCGACGCCGACCAGGCGCGCCGCATCGGGGCCGCGGGGTCCGCGGTCGTGCACTGCCCGCGCTCGAACGCCCTGCTCGGCTGCGGCATCGCACCCGTCCGGGCGCTGGTCGACGCCGGCGCGACCGTCGCCATCGGCACGGACTCGCCGGCCTCGGCGGGCGACTTCGACCTCTGGGCGGAGCTGCGCGCCGCCGTGCAGCTGGCGCGGGCGCGCGAGGGGCGGGCCGACGCCCTGACCGCCGCGGCGGCGCTGCGGATGGCGACCGTGGACGGGGCCCGTGCGCTCGGGCTCGGCGATCGGATCGGCGTGCTCGCCCCGGGCATGCGGGCCGACCTCGTCGCCGTCGACCTGGCGGACTCGCCGGTCGACCCGGTCGAGGACCCCGCAGTGGCCGCGCTCACCGCCGGTTCGCCGCAGCGGGTCCTGCTCACCATCGTGGACGGTGTCGTGCGCTACCGTAGGAGCGCCGACGCCCAGCGCCTGTCCGCGGCCGTCGCCGCGGCGGAGCCCGCGCGTCGGCGGATGATCGAGGACCACGACTGATGGCACAGGGCAAGCGCACCAGCAGCACGCGCAAGGGCGGATCCGGCTCGGGTCGTCCCGTGAAGCCGCGCCAGGAGGCGCCGGAGTCGTACACGCCGACGCTGAACGAGCGTCTGCGCACGAAGGGCAAGTGGATCTTCGCCTTCCTCGCCGCGGTGTTCGCCCTCACGTTCGTGGTCGCCGGCGTCGGCACGGGCGGCCCGTCGTTCCTCGACATGCTCAGCCAGGAGCGCGCGGCCGAGGCGCCGGACACGCAGCCGGCCGACGATGCGGTCGAGGCGGCGCTCGCCGACACGAAGGCCACGCCCGAGGACCCGCAGGCCTGGCTGGCGCTCGCCACCGCGTACGTCAACGCGGGACAGCTCGACAAGGCGGAGGAGCCCGCGACGAAGGCCGCCGAGCTGGCGGGGGACGACGCGGAGCGGCAGTCCGCCGTCGCCGACCTCTACCTCGCGCTCGCCGCGGCGCTCCTCCAGAAGGCCCAGGACGCCTACGCGGGTGCGCAGGGCGCGGGCCTCGTCAACGGCCGGCCCGCCGTCCCGCAGACGGTGATCCCCGGCCAGTCGCAGGGCGCGACGCCGTTCCAGACGGCGCAGGAGGCGCTCGCCAGCGCCGGCTTCTCCGAGGCGTCCGCGGCGGCGACGCCGTTCCAGACGCAGGCGGACTCGGCCTACCAAGGCGCGATCGCCGCGCAGGAGGCCGTCACGAAGGCCTCGCCCGACGATCCCGCGGCGTGGTTCCGGCTCGGGCAGATCGCCGGCGCCGCCAACGACGGCGAGCTCGCGATCTCGTCGTACAGGACGTTCGTGGAGCTGGCCCCCGACGATCCGCTGGTCAAGCAGGTCGAGGAGGAGATCGACCGCCTCGAGAAGGCGCTCAACCCGGTCCAGGTCCAGTAGCGCGCTCGGCGCGACCGGGCGCGGGGTTCGGATAGGATCTCCGCCGCGGGCCGTTAGCTCAGCTGGCAGAGCAGGGGACTCTTAATCCCAAGGTCGTAGGTTCGATCCCTACACGGCCCATCCGCCGCCTCCATGGCGCGCCCCGTAAGCGCGTCAGCTCGTGGCAGGCGATCGCCTGAGCCTCCTGCTCCGCCGTGATCGCCGAGAGGGCGCCGCGACCGGCCCCGCGTCGTTCCGGACGTCGACGATCGTCCGCATGCCGACCGCCGCGCGGGCGGACCCGCGCGGCGACGTGCGTCCTAGCGGTTGGCGGCCCAGGCCTCGGCCGAGTCGAGGTCGGCGAGCGGGCTGAACATCCCGAAGTCGAACTCCTCGAGCGCCTCGCCGGCCTGCACCTTGCGCGGCCAGTCGGGGTTGGCGAGGGCGGACTTGCCCTGTGCGATCACGTCGGCGTCGCCATGGGCGACGACGCCGGCGGCCCGCTCGGGCTCGCCGAGGCCGCCGTTGACGATCACCTTCGCGTTGGAGTGCTTGCGGGCGAGCCCGGCGAGCGAGTGGCCCGACCCGAACACCTCGGCGGTGGCGTCGTGCTCCGTGATGTGGATGAAGGCCATGCCGGCCGCGTCGAGCACGGGGAAGATGTCGGCCGCGTCCTGCGCGCCGCCCGCCCACTGGTACTCGAAGTCGTTGACCTTGCTCTGCGACAGCCGCAGGCCGATCGGCACCGCGCCGTTCGTGGCGCTGATCGCCTCGCGGATGATCTCCTCGTCGAGGCGGATCCGGTTGCGGGCGTCGCCGCCGTACTCGTCGGTGCGCTGGTTCGTGTACGCGGTCCAGAACTGGTCGAGCAGGTAGCCGTTGGCGCCGTGGATCTCGATCAGGTCGAAGCCGGCCGCGACGGCGCGGACGCAGCTGTCGACGAAGGCCTGCTTGACGGCGGCGATCTCGTCGCGGGTGATCTCGCGGGGCGTGGGGTAGCCGCCCTCGCCGCGGTAGAAGGTGAGCATGGTGCCGAGCGGCTCCACCGCGGACGGGGCGATCGCGCCCTCCGCGTACGAGGCGTGCCGGCCCTGGTTGAGGGCGCCGGCGTGCACGAACTGCATGCAGGCCTTCGCGCCGCCCGCGTGGATCGCGTCCACGACCTTGGCCCAGGCCTCGGTCTGGGCCTCGTCGGTCAGGCCGGGCTGGTGCAGGTAGCCCTGCGCGTGCTGCTTGTCGACGTAGGTGGCCTCGACGATCACGAGGCCGAACCCGCCGTCGGCGTAGCGGCCGTAGTAGCGGGCCATCTGGTCGGTGGCGCGGCCGTCCTCCGTCGCGCTGACGCGGGTCATCGGGGCGACCGCCATGCGGTTGCGCAGGGCGACCGGGCCGATCGCCGTCTCCTCGAACAGGATCGCTGTATCCGTCATCAGGGGCTCCTCCAGTCGCCGCGCTGTCTCAGGGGGGAAATGTAGCCTGCCGTGCGGTTTTCCCGCGCCCGGTGGATCAGGCCGGCGTCCGGGTCAGTCCGCGGTCGAGGCGCCGTCGTCCGAGCGGGAGCGCCGCGGCGGTGAACAGCAGCGCCGCGATCGGGAACACGGCGAGCACGAGGTCGAAGTCGCCGGTCAGGTCGCGGACGCCGCCGAGCAGCGCGGGGGCGAGGGCCGTCAGCAGGTACCCCCAGAACATCATCATCGCGGCCATGGCGCCCACGTCGAGCGGGTGGTCGGAGAGGTCGAGCGGCAGGCTCAGCGTGAGCGTGAACATGGCGCCGTTCGCGAGGCCGGCGAGCAGCATCCACGCCGGGGCACCCGCGGGGTGGAGGATCAGGAGCACGGTGGCCGTGGTCATCGCCGCCCCGCCGAGCAGGAGCCCGCTGCGGCGCGAGAGGCGATCGCCGAGCGCGCCGAGCGCGAGGCTGGAGGGCACCGTGCCGATGTTGTAGATCGCCGCCAGCCAGCCCGTCGCGGCGAGGGAGTAGCCCTCGCCGGCGTACGCCGCGGGCAGCCACGCCGCGAGGCCGTAGTAGATCACCCCGAGCAGGCCGAACAGGGCCACCAGGAGCCACGCCGTCCCGCTGCGGAGGGGGAAGCGGGGCAGGCTCGAGACCGGCCGGTCGTTCGGGGCCCGGCGCGTGCAGGCGATCCAGCCCACGAGGCACGCGGTCGCGGCCATGGAGATGGCGAACAGGGACGCGCGCCAGCCGTCGAAGCCCACGGCGAGCGGCACGGCGACGACGGCGGCGGCCGTCGAGCCGACCTGCATCCCCGTCGAGTAGATCGCCGTGACCAGGACGGGCCGCTCGGCGAAGCGCTGCTTCACGGCCACGACCATCAGGGTGTTGCCGATGCCCATCCCGGCGCCGATGGCGAAGGTGAGCGCGAGGACGCCCTCCGCGCCGGGCATCGCGACGCGCACGAGCCCGCCGACCGCGATCAGCGCGAGCGCGGCGGTGACGGACCGCAGGGCCCCGAAGCGGCCCGCCAGGAACGGCCCCAGCGGGGCGAACACGGCCATGCAGAGGACCGGGATGGTCACGAGCAGGCCGGCCGTGGCGTACGAGATGTCGAGCGAATCGCGGATCGACGGGATCAGGGGCCCGACGGCCACCACCTGCGGGCGCAGGGTCAGCGAGGCGAGCAGGAGGCCGGCCAGGAGCGGGGCGCGTTCGCCGAGGCGGGCGCCCCTGGAGGCCGGCATCAGCGACCCGCGTGCGGGACGATCTCGGCGCCGGCGGCGATCAGGTCGCGGAAGCGCCCGATCGTCTCGGCGACGCCCTCGTCGAGGGGGTAGCGCGGGATCGCGCCCACGATGCGGTCGAAGCCGGAGGCGTCGACCGACGGCGGGAACGGCAGCTGCACGTCGTCGAGGGTGATCTCGGCGTCCGGCACCACCGCGTGGATCGCGGCGATGATGTCCTGCATCGAGACCTCGTCGCCCGGGAGGTTGACGACGTCGGCGCCGTCGTGGTCCGAGCGGGCCGCGGCGATGAAGGCGCGGGCGGCGTCGCGGCCGTGCTGGTAGACGGCGCGGCCGCCGTAGGTGATGTGGAACGGCTCGCCCTG
>JBEGMS010000035.1:0-6497 GCA_041182985.1 Actinomycetota bacterium | reverse complement strand
GGCGAAGAGGATCGCGGTGCGCAGGCCTCGCATCGGGCAACCGTACCACCGGGCTGCGCAGGACGCCGGCCGTCGTCCGCGAACTTCCCCGTTATGCAGCAGGACCCGCGCATCGCGGACTTCCTCGAGGCGCTCCAGCTCGAGCGCGACGCCTCGCCGCACACGATCACGGCCTACCGCACGGACCTCGCCGAGCTGCAGGCCTACATGGAGGCGCACGGCCTCGACCTCGATCGGGTCGACGGGCGCGACCTCGAGCCGTACGCGCTCGGGCTGCGCGAGCGCGGGCTCAGCCCCGCCACGGTGCGTCGGCGGCTGGCCGCCGCGCGCTCGCTCCTGCGCCACCGCACCCGCGAGGGCGCCCGCGAGGCGGGCGTCCGCGACGTGCCGCTGCCGAAGGCGCCGCAGGCGCCGCCGCACGCGCTCACCGCGGAGCAGGCGATCGCGCTCTGCGAGCACCCCGGCGCCGACCCGCTCGGGCTGCGCGACCGCGCGGTCCTCGAGCTGCTCTACGGGGCGGGCCTGCGCGTCTCGGAGCTCTGCGGGCTGAGGCCCGGCGACCTCGACGGCGAGAGCGGCCTCGTGCGCGTCCTCGGCAAGGGCGGCAAGGAGCGCGTCGTGCCGACCGGCGGGCAGGCCGTGAAGGCGGTCGAGCGCTACCTCGCGCGCGGGCGCGCCCACCTCGGGCGCCGCCAGGACGTCGACGCGCTGCTGGTCAACAACCGCGGCGGGCGCCTGACGCGGCGCGGGGTGTTCCTGATCGTGCGTCGCCACGCCGAGCCGATCGGGCTGCCCGACTGGGTCGGGCCGCACGCCCTGCGCCACGCCTTCGCGACGCATCTCGTCGAGGGCGGCTGCGACCTGCGCACCGTGCAGGAGCTGCTCGGCCACCAGCGGATCGCCACCACCGCGATCTACACGCACGTCGCGGGCACGCACCTGCGTGAGACGTTCCTGGCGGCGCACCCGCGCGCCCGGGCGGCGTAGGCGCGGAAGGCGTGCGCATCCGTGCGTTTCCGGTCCGGTGCGGTGCGGCGCCGATCCGGTCCCATCGCACAGCATCGGCGCATGGTTCCCGAGTGCCGGCAGCACGCGGATGTCCGCATGCGAGGGCGACGCGTTCCGCGGGAGGCCGTGCTGCTCACGATGCGGCAGCCCCACCGGTTCGAGGTGCAGAGCCCGGGCGACCGGAATGAGCGCTATCGCGCCGCGCGCGTCTTCGGCAGGCGCGAGCTGACCGTCATCTGGCGGGATGCCGGTCCGCACGCCGTCGTCATCACGGCGTGGTGGCGGCCCGCCCGAACCCGGAGGCGACGATGAGCTTGCACTACGATCCAACCGTGACGATCAGCGCGTACACCGTCCCCGACGACGGGATCATCATGATCACCATCGCCCCGGGAGAGGTCGACATCTCCGAGGAGGTCGAGCCCTGTGTCGCGGTGGTCGATCTCGACGCCGAGGAGCGCGTGCTCAGCATCGAGGTGCTCGACCGATCGCACTTCGACCTCGCCGCCGTCGCGGCGGAGTACGGCATCGCCGACCTCGTCCCCGAGATCGAGGCGGCGATCGCGGCCGCGAAGCCGGGGCCGTAGCCCGCGGCGGCTAGGCTGCGGGCATGCCCGAACTGCCCGAGGTCGAGACGGTCCGGCGGCGGCTCGCGCCGCACGTCGAGGGCCGCGCGATCGAGGCGGTGGAGGTGCGCGACCCCCGCCTCGTCGGCGCCGATGACCCGCGGCGGGTGGAGCGGCGGCTGCGCGGGCGCCGTGTGCGCACGCTCGACCGGCGCGGCAAGTACCTGCTGTTCCGGCTCGACGGCGACGAGACCCTGATCTCGCACCTGCGCATGACCGGCAACTGGCTGATGCCCGCGGCGGGCGAGCCGCCGCACACCCGGGCGGCCCTCGTCCTCTCCGACGGCACGGCGCTCTGGTACGCCGACGCCCGGCGCTTCGGCACCTGGGACCTGCTCGCCGACGACGCGGCGGAGGCCTACCTCGCGGCGCGCCTCGGCCCCGAGCCGATCGGCCCGGGCTTCGACGGAGCGGTCCTGCGCGACGCCTTCCGCGGGCGGCGCGCGCCGGTCAAGGCGCTCCTGCTCGACCAGCGGGTGGTGGCGGGCATCGGCAACATCTACGCCGACGAGGCGCTCAACGCGGCCCGCATCCACCCGGACACGCCCGCGGGCCGCCTGCGGCGGGCCCAGCTCGACCTGCTGGCCGATGAGATCCGGGCGGCGATCGAGGAGGGGATCCGCTCGCAGGGCTCGTCGATCCGGGACTTCCGGTCGCCGGAGGGCGGCTACGGCTCGATGCAGGAGCGCTTCCGGGTCTACGGCCGCGACGGGGAGCCGTGCCCGGCCTGCGGGACGGAGATCGTCAAGACGCGCAGCGCGGGGCGCGGCACGCACGTCTGCCCCGCCTGCCAGCCGCGCCCGCGGCGGCGGGGAATGCGCCGGGCGGGAGCGGCGTTGTCGGGGGCATGAAGAAGGTCGAGTTCTACTCCGCGGACTGGTGCCCGTTCTGCATGCGCGCGAAGGCGCTCCTCGACGCGCGCGGCATCGCGTACGAGGAGATCAACGTCGACCGCATCCCGGGCTTCCGGGAGAAGCTCGTCGAGATGACGGGCCGGATGACGATCCCGCAGATCATCATCGACGGCCAGCCCGTCGGCGGCTACGACGACATCGCGGCGCTCGACCGCAACGGCGAGCTCCTGCCGCTCGTCCAGGACTGAGCCAAGTGCCCGGCGCGTCCTTCGCGACCGAGGCGATCGTGCTGCGCACCTTCCGGACGGGCGAGGCGGACCGCGTCGCCCACCTGCTGACGCCAGGCCACGGCCGGGTCGGCGCGATCGCCAAGGGCGCGCGCAAGACGACGAGCCGGCTCGGCGCGCGCCTCGAGCCCCTGACGCGGATCGAGGCCGTGCTGGCACCCGGTCGCGGCGACCTCGCGGTGCTCACCTCCGCCGACGTGCTCGACTCGGGCGACGCGATCCGCGCCGACCCCGTGCGGGCGCTCGCCGCCTCCGCGGGCGTCGAGGCCGTGGTGCGGCTGTTCCCCGAGCCGGAGCCCGACGAGCGGCTCTTCCAGGGCCTCACCCGTTTCCTCGAGACGCTGGCGGACGATCTCGGCGAGGATCCGCGCGCGGCCGCCGACGCGCTCGCGCTGGCCTTCGCGCTGAAGCTGCTCGCCCTCGCGGGCTGGCGGCCCGAGGTCGCGGCCTGCGCGGGCTGCGGCGGGCCGCCCGTGGCCTACGACGCGGCCCAGGGCTGCGCCGTCTGTCCGGACTGCGGCTCGGGGTGGCCGCTCGGGCCCGAGGCCGCCCGCTGGACCGCGCGCCTGCTGGCCGAGCCGCTCGCGGCGGGGCTCGTCCCGGATCCCGAGTCGCGCGCGGCGATCGCGCGGATCGTGCGCGAGACGGCCGCAGAGCACGGCGACGTGCGCCTCGCGCTGCTCAGCCGCACGGGCCGCTCCTGATCAGGGCTCGATCTTGATCAGGCGCCCCGTGCCGGAGGCGGCGTAGAGCTCGCCCTGGTCGTCCTCGCCGAAGGTGGTCAGCTTGGCCAGCGTCACGCCGATCGGCGTGCGCGTCGTGTCCTTGCGCGTGATCGCCCAGATCGCGCCCGTGCACCAGTCGCCGAAGACGTAGCGCCCGCGCAGGGAGCGGATGGCCCTCCCGCGGTAGACGTAGCCGCCGACGACGCTGCAGCCCTGTCCGTGGTCGTAGGTCGCGATCGGCTTGATCAGGTCGCCGCGGGTGGGCTGCGGCGCGTAGGCCTTGTCGCCCTCGAAGGCGTTCCAGCCGAAGTTCGGCAGGGGCGGGGCGGCCCGGGGCACCCAGCTGACCTCCTCGCGCTGGCGCTGGCCCACGTCGCCGACCCACAGCCCGCCGCCGCGGCGGTCGAAGGAGAAGCGCCACGGGTTGCGCAGGCCGAGCGCCCACACGGTCGGGTCGCCGCCGCCCCCCGCGAACGGGTTCGTCGGCGGGATCGCGTACGGGTCGCCCCCGTCGACGTCGATGCGCAGGATCTTGCCGAGCGGCGTGCTCGGGTTCTGGGCGCGGTTGCCCGGGTCCCCGCCCGAGCCGCCGTCGCCGAGGCCGATGTAGAGAAACCCGTCCGGGCCGAAGGCGAGGCTGCCCCCGTTGTGGTTCGCGTACGGCTGGCGCACCGACAGGAGCGTCTTCGCGGAGCCCTTCAGCGGCTTGTGGAAGCGACCCGTCGTGAAGCGCACGATCTGCGTGTTGCCGGCCACGTCGGTGTAGTTCACGTACAGGAAGCGGTTCTCGGCGTAGCGCGGGTGGAAGGCGAGGCCCAGGAGGCCCTGCTCGCCGCCGGCCTGGCCGACCCGATCCGAGAGGTCGGCGAGGACGGCGACCCTGCCCTTGCGGACGGTCACGATGCGGCCCTTCTGCTCGGTCACGACGGGGTTCGCGACCCCGGGCCGGAATGCGATCGCGGTCGGCGACTGGAGCTCCGTGGTGAGGGTCTCGTAGGTCACGGCGCCGGCCGCGGGCACGGCGGCGCAGAGCGCGACGAGGGCGAACGCGGTGCTGAGGAGGGCCCGCTGCATCGGTCTCAGGGTATCCCCGATACGCCCGGGCGGGGCGGGTGGCCGGTGCGAATCGGTACCCTGCCTCCGTGCAGATCGATACCGCGCCGAAGACGTTCCAGGAGCTGATCCTGCGCCTGCAGGCGTTCTGGGCCGCCGAGGGCTGCGCCGTGGTGCAGCCGTACCACACGGAGGTCGGCGCGGGGACCATGAACCCGGCCACGCTCCTGCGCTGCCTCGGCCCCGAGCCCTGGTCGACCGCGTACGTCGAGCCGTCGATCCGGCCCACGGACGGGCGCTACGCCGAGAACCCCTACCGGCTGCAGCACTACTACCAGTTCCAGGTGCTGATCAAGCCCTCGCCGGAGACCGTCCAGGACGACTACCTGCGCTCGCTGGCCTCAATCGGCATCGACGCCGCGGCCCACGACGTGCGCTTCGTGGAGGACAACTGGGAGGCGCCGACGCTCGGGGCGTGGGGGACGGGCTGGGAGGTCTGGCTCGACGGCATGGAGGTCACGCAGTTCACGTACTTCCAGCAGGCGGGCGGCATCGACTGCGATCCGATCTCCGTCGAGCTCACCTACGGCCTCGAGCGGCTCGCGATGTACCTGCAGGGCGTCGACTCCTGCTGGGACCTCGTGTGGGCGCCCGGCATCACCTACGCGGACGTCCACGCGCGCGGCGAGCGCGAGTGGTCGGCCTACAACTTCGAGGTCGCCGACACGGACGGGCTGGTGCGCGCCTTCGACCACCACGAGGCCGAGTGCGGGCGCTGCCTCGACGCGGGGCTGCCGGTGCCGGCCTACGACCAGGTGCTGAAGTGCTCGCACGCCTTCAACCTGCTCGACGCGCGCGGCGCGATCTCCGTCACGGAGCGCGTCGCCTACATCGGCCGCGTGCGCGCCCTGGCGCGCGCCGTCGCGCACGCCTACCTCGGTCTGGAGATCGCGTGAGCGAGACGCTCCTGATCGAGCTCGGCTGCGAGGAGCTGCCCGCGAACGCATGCCGCGTCGCCGAGCGCGAGGCCGCGCCCGCCGTCGAGCGGCTGCTCGCCGAGCGGCGTCTCGCGCCCGCCGCCGTGGAGGCGCTGATCACGCCGCGCCGGATCGCCGTGCTCGCCGAGGGCGTGCCGGCCGAGGCGCCCGCCGAGACGATCACCGTCACGGGGCCGCCGGAGCGCGCGGGCAAGGACGACCAGGGCGCCTGGACGAAGGCCGCCGAGGGCTTCGCCCGCAAGCACGGCCTGACCCCGGACCAGCTCGGCGTGGACGCCGAGGGGCTCCTGACCGCCACCGTGGAGCGGCCGGCCGTGCCGCTCGCGGCCTGCGTGCAGGAGGTCGTCGACGGGCTGATCGAGGGCCTGCAGATGCCCAAGAACATGCGCTGGGGCACCGGTGCCCTGCGCTTCTCGCGGCCGATCCGCACGCTCTGCGTGCTGCACGGCGAGCGCCTGCTCGACGCCGATGTGCAGGGGGTTCGCAGCGGACGCACCGTGCGCGGGCACCGCGTGCTGCGGCCCGAGCTCGAGCTGGTGAGCGCCGACGACTACGTGACCGACCTCGGCGGCGCCGGCGTCGCCGTGCGCACGGCCGACCGCCGTGAGGTGATCGAGGCGCTGCTCGCCTCGTCGGCGAAGGCGCACGACGCGAGCTGGGAGGACCCGGGCCGCGTCCTCGAGGAGGTCGTCTACCTCGTCGAGTGGCCGCGCGTCCTCGACGGCCAGATCGAGGAGCGGTTCCTCGACCTGCCGGAGCGGGTGCTGGTCAGCGCGATGCAGTCGCACCAGCGCTACCTGCCGCTGCGCGGGCAGGTCGAGGAACCGCTCCTCGATCTGGCCGTCGAGGACACGCGGCCACTCGACGAGGTAGACGACCTCGTCGAGCACGCGGCCCGGATCCTCCCAGCGCGCGTCGTGCGCCTGCGCCGACGAGGCGAGCAGCG
>JBEGMS010000034.1:0-2567 GCA_041182985.1 Actinomycetota bacterium | reverse complement strand
CGTCGAGCTGGCCACGCCCCCGGACGCCGCCCCCTTCGCGGTGATCGGGGTCGGCATCAACGCCAACCTCACCGCCGAGCAGCTGCCCCCCACCGACCGCCTGCCCGCCACGTCGCTGCTCGTCGAGGGCGGTGCCCCCGTCGACCGCGCGGCGCTGCGCGGCCGGCTGCTCGACGCGCTCGACCGCGACCTCGCCGCCTTCGACCGCGACGGCTTCGGCCCGTTCGCCCCCCGCTGGGCCGCCCTCGACCAGCTGGCCGGCCGCGACCTCGAGCTGCGGCTGCCCGACGGCGTCGCCGCGGGCCTCTGCGGCGGAGTGGACGGCGACGGCCGGCTCCTGATCGACGGGCGCCCCTACGCGGCCGGCGAGGTCGAACGCGTCCTCGGCTGACCCCGGGACGGCTAGGATCGGCTCAGCGCACCCGCCCCGACCGAAGGAGGCCCGGATGGGCGTCGTCCCCGGCCGCGTCAGCTCCGTCACCCTCGCCGTCCGCGACCTCGCGGCCGCCGACCGCTTCTACACCGAGGTCTTCGGGTTCGAACGGGTCTCGGGCAACGAGATCCTGACCCGCTTCCGCCTCGAGAACCTCCATCTCGACCTGATCCAGGCCGAGATCCTCGAGGCCGAGACCGGCGTCGAGCGGATGCCGGCGATGCCCGGCCCGATCACGCTGGCCATCGCGCTGCCGGAGCCCGGCGACGTCGACGCCTGCCAGGCCCGTGCGGAGGCGGCCGGCGTGCGCGTCCTGGCCCCCGCCGAGGACAAGCCGTCCGGCCCCCGCATCCTCTTCCTGTGCGATCCGGACGGCCACATCTGGGAGGTCGGCTGCTTCCCGCCGGGCACCTGGGGGGACTGAACCGCCCGGCCGCTGCGCCGGCCGGTCCCCCGGCGCGAAACATCCGACGGTGGAGTTCAGCGCCCTCATCGTCGTCCTGGTCATCCTCGTCGCCGTGGTGCTGCTGGCGGCGGCGTCCATCAAGGTCATCGACCAGTACGAGCGCGGCGTCCGCTTCCGGCTCGGCCGCGTCCGCGAGACGCAGTTCGAGCCCGGCCTCACGCTGATCATCCCGATCGTCGACCGCCTGGTGAAGGTGTCGATGCGGATCGTGACCCTGCCGATCCAGGGCCAGGGGATCATCACCCGCGACAACGTCTCGGTCGACGTCTCCGCCGTCGCCTACTACCGCGTCGTGGACCCGATCCGGGCGATCGTCGCGATCGAGGACTACAACGCCGCCATCGAGCAGATCGCGCAGACGACGCTGCGCGCCGTCGTCGGCCGCCACACCCTCGACGAGACGCTGTCGGAGACCGACCGCCTCAACCTCAACATCCGCGAGATCCTCGACGCGCAGACCGACGGCTGGGGCGTCGAGATCACCCTCGTCGAGCTCAAGGACATCCAGCTGCCGGAGTCGATGAAGCGTGCGATGGCCCGTGAGGCCGAGGCCGAGCGCGAGAAGCGCGCCAAGATCATCGCCGCCGAGGGCGAGCGCCTGGCCGCGGGCGAGCTCGCCATCGCCGCCGACGTGATGCTCGAGCACCCGCTTGCCCTGCAGCTGCGCAACCTGCAGACGCTGGTGGAGATCTCCGTCGACCAGAACTCGACGATCATCTTCCCGTCGCCGCTGATGAGCACCATCCAGGAGCTCGGGGCCTTCCTCAAGCGCGAGGGCGAGGCCGAGGCGGACCTGACGGCGGTGCTGGCGAAGCTGCCCTCCGCGCTGCGGCCGGCCGACCCGCCCGCCGACGCCTAGGCGCTACCCCGCGACCAGGTCGAACTCGACCGTCGACTCCGCCTCGTCGGCGCCAGGCGGCACGTTCTCGAAGACGATCGTCCCGGTGGCGGCACGCTCGACGGCGAAGACCCAGCGCTGCGTGGTGCCCACCCCGGCCATGCCCTGCTGGTCCTCGGGAACGGGCAGGAGCTCGTCCGACTCGATCGCCACGCCGTCCGGCGGCGTGACGCGCCAGCTGTACCCCGTCGAGGGGTTGGCGGGCAGCTCGATCGCGAAGCGCTCCCCGTCCGCGACCGGGATCTCCGTCCCGGCGTCCGTGTAGACGGGCAGCTCGGTGCGGGGCAGCCGCTCCTCGCCGCCGCAGGCGGCGATCACCAGCACGAGGGGCACGGCGAGGAGGAGGAGCAGGCGCGCCATCGGCTACGCGTCCTCGCTCTCGTCCGCCGGGGCGATCTCGTCATCGTCGGGCTCGCCCTCCGCGGTCGCGTCGGCGATCGCCTCGGCCTCCGCGTCGCTCGCCTCCACGGGTACCTCGACGGCCTCCTTGACCCCGGCCTCGGGGGCTGCCGCCTCGTCCTCCGGGACGTCCTCCTCCGCCGGCACGATCGCGCAGCTCGAGACGTGGTCCTCCTCGCCCTTGATGCGCTGGATGCGCACCCCGGAGGTGGAGCGGCCCATCGAGCGCACCTCGCCGACGCTCATGCGCGTGACGATGCCACCCGCCGTGGTGACGATCAGGTCCTCCTCGCCGGTCACGCAGTGGGCGGCGACGAGCGAGCCGCGCTCGGCCTCGGCCTTCGCGGAGATGGTGCGCACGCCCTTGGCGC
>JBEGMS010000033.1:0-3754 GCA_041182985.1 Actinomycetota bacterium | reverse complement strand
TGCTCGAGGGCCAGTTCGCGTACGCGGCGCCCCTGCGCCTCGCGCTGCAGAACCTCGCGCTCGGCCGTCCCGACGTGCTCGAGCGCTCCCCCGCCTCCGGCGTCTCCCTCGACCTCTCGGGCGGCGGCCACACCCCGGAGATCGCGGCGCGCCTCGCCAAGCTCGAGGGCGCGATCTCGAAGCAGAAGACGATCGTGTTCCCGTACTTCGCGATCAGCACCGGCAAGGAGAAGACGCGCACGGTCGACCCGTACGGCCTCTACTTCGCCGACTCGCACTGGTACCTCGTCGGCCACGACCACGAGCGCGACGCGATCCGCAACTTCCGCGTCTCGCGCATCCGGGGCGACATGCGCTTCCACACCCGGAAGGAGCGCGACTTCCGGCGCCCGGCGGAGTTCGACCCGGCCGACTACCGCGACCGCGCGCCCTGGGCCCTCGACGAGCCCGTCGGCGAAGCCGTCCTGCACGTCACCCCGTCGGCCGCGTGGCTGATCGACCGCCTCTACAACCGCCACGGCGAGGTGACGACGCACGAGGACCGCTCGGCCACCTTCGAGACCGCCTACTCCGACCTCGACCGCCTCGTCGGGTGGATCCTCGGGCTCGGCGGCCAGGTGCTGCCGCTCGAGCCCGCCGAGGTCGTCGACGCCGTCGTGGCCGCGCTCGAGGAGGTCAAGGCCGCGCACGCGGGCGACATGCCCGCCATGAGTCCGCCGAAGCGGATCGTCGGCGACGGGGAGCCGCAGGTCGCCCGTCCCGCCAACCCGGTGGCGCCGGAGCGCTTCGCCGTCCTGCAGGCCCTGCTCGCGGACCTGCTCGAGACCTGCGGCACGGACCAGGCCGGCAGCATCCCGGCCAGCGTCCTGCAGGAGCGCTACCAGATCGACGACGAGGAGATGGTCGAGCAGATCAACCTCCTCAACCTCGTCAACTTCGGCGGCGGCTGCTACGCCGTCTACGCCGAGCTCGACGAGGAGGGCGTCGTCCACGTCCAGAAGGAGCTCTACGGAGAGGACTTCCGGCGCCCGGCGCGGCTGTCGCCGCTCGAGGCCAAGGCGATCCTGATGGCGCTCGACCTGGTGGGCCCCCAGATCGCCGGGCAGACCAACTCCACCCTTGCCGCGGTGCGCGAGAAGATCGAGATCGCCTGCGGCGGGGGCGTCCCCGGCGGCCAGCCCTCCACCACGGTCGGTGTCGGCGCCCCCGAGGACGTGATCGGCGAGATCTCATGGGCGATCGAGCACCACCGCCTCGTCCGCATCCGCTACCTGTCGCGCACGTCGAACGAGATCACCGAGCGCGTGATCGAGCCCTACCGGCTGCGCGGCGTCAACTCGGACTGGTACCTCGAGGCCTACGACACGGGCGCCGAGGGCGAGCGCACCTTCCGCATCGACCGGATCGAGTCGGCGGAGCGCCTGAAGGACTCGTTCGCGCCGCGCGACGGCCTCACCAACATCGCCGAGCAGCGCGACGTGACCGGCAAGAAGGGATCCGTCAGCATCTGGTTCTCGCCCGAGGTCGCACTGCGCGAGGTCGAGGAGCGCAAGGACACCTCGCAGCTGCGCGACGGCGCGATCCTCGCCACCGTCACCTACGACTCCGAGCGCTGGCTCCAGGACGAGGTCATCAAGTACCGCGGGCACGCGATCCTGGTCGAGCCGGCCGCCCTGCGCGCCCGGGTGGCCCGCCGCGCGACCGAGATGCTCAAGGAGGTCCGTGGCGCCAAGCGCTCGGCCTCCTCGCGCCGGCGCTAGCCGCCGAGCGCCCGCCGTGCCGCCGGCCCGAGGATCGGATCCTCCCCCTCCGCGAACGGCCGCGCCAGCTCGCGGTGCTCGTCGGGGCCGTTGCCAAGGGCGATCAGCGCGTTGCGCTTGAGGTAGCGGCCGTCGAGGTCGGGCACGTAGAGGCGTGCGTAGCGGTTGACGAGGTCCTCCTCGGAGGCCTCGAGCCAGGCGTCGAGGCGGACCCAGCCCGCGTCCGACGGCTCGCGGCCGGAGCGGCGCTCGATGGGGCCCGCGTTGTACGGGCAGACGTCCTGGCAGACGTCGCAGCCGTAGACCATGTCCCCGATGCCCTCCGCGATCCCGTCGGGCACCGCGCGGCGGCTCTGCGTCCAGTAGGAGACGCAGGCCTCCGCGTCGAGGACGTACGCCTCGTCGAGCGCGCCCGTGGGGCATGCGTCGATGCAGAGCGTGCAGTCGCCGCAGCCCTGCCGCACGGGCGCGGGCGGCTCGTGCGGGATCGCCGCGTCCGTGATCAGGGTGCCGATGGCGATGAAGGTGCCGAGGCCGGGCGCGATCGCCATCGTGCTCTTGCCCGTGAAGGTGAGCCCGGCGCGACGCGCGCCCTCGCGGTCGACGTGGTGGTTGGCGTCGACGTGCACGACGCTGCGGAAGCCGTCCTCGGCGAGGCGGTCGCGGACCCGCCCGAGCGCCGCGCGCAGGACCGCGTACGGATCCCCCCACGCGTAGCGGGGCAGCCGCCCGACCGGCCCCTCGGGCCGCTCCGCGGCGGGCTCCCAGACCGGCAGGATCGCGCTCACCACCGTGGCCGCGTTGCGCACCGCGCGCTCGGGGTGGCAGGAGACCTCGGGCCGGGCGGCCGTGAAGCGCATGTCGGCCCAGAGCCCTCGCGCGACGCGGTCGGCGAGGGCCGCCTCGGCCTCCTCGTATGGCGCGGCCGGCGCGGCCCCGAGCACGATCCCGTCGTCGTCGACGAGCGCCTGGAGGTCGGCGAGGGCGGGCGCGTCCACGTCGGAGAGCCTACCCCCTACCCTTGGCCCCATGCCCGCGGGAGAGGACGAGGACGAGGTCGAGATCTGGACCGACGGCGCCTGCTCGGGCAACCCCGGCCCGGGCGGCTGGGCGGCGATCCTGCGCTGGCGCGGCCACGAGAGCGAGGTCTCGGGCGGTGCCGCCGAGACCACGAACAACCGCATGGAGCTGAGCGCCGTGATCGGCGGACTCGCGGCGCTGACCCGTCCCTCGCGGGTCGTGATCGTCACGGACGCCTCCTACGTGGAGAAGGCCTTCACGGAGGGGTGGCTGGCGAAGTGGCAGAGGAACGGCTGGAAGACCTCCGCCAAGAAGCCCGTCGAGAACCAGGACCTCTGGCAGGAGCTCCTGCGGGCCGTGGCCGAGCACGAGGTGCGCTTCGAGCGGGTCAAGGGCCATGCGGGGGTCGAGCTCAACGAGCGGGCCGATCAGCTGGCCGTGGCGGCCCGCGACGCCGCCCTCGGCACCTGAACCCGCGTTTCCCGAGGACCTGTATGCTTCCGCGGTCCGTTTCCCGACCGGGAGTACATCGCACGTGGCACAGCAGGCTCGACGCAAGCGGAACACCGCTCCTCCCAAGAAGCGCAAGCGCGTCCAGATCTCGGACGACCAGATCCGCTACACGAACGTCGAGGGCCTCAAGCGGTTCCTGTCGGACCGCGGCAAGATCCGCTCGCGGCGGATGACGGGTCTCTCGCGCCGCCAGCAGGCGCTGGCCGCCCGCGAGATCAAGCGCGCCCGCGAGATGGGTCTGCTCCCCTTCGTGATGCCGAAGCTCGAGCGCGCCCGCGGTGGCGGTCGCCCGGACCGCCGGCGCGACGACGGCGACGAGCAGACGATGGCGTCGGCCGAGGCCACGATGGCCCAGGATGCCGTGGTCGAGGAGACCCCGGCCGTCGCGCCGGTCGAGACGGCCGTCGAGGAGCCCGTCGCCGTCGGCGACGAGGCGTAGCCTCCCCCGCCCCGCCGCACCC
>JBEGMS010000032.1:0-7403 GCA_041182985.1 Actinomycetota bacterium | reverse complement strand
CGGGCTCCGCGTCGATCATCTCCTCCATCGTCCACGGGCGCTCGTCGCGGAGCTCCGGGAACCAGTCCTCATGCCAGGCGGGACGCGTCATGCCGTCGAGTCTATCGCCGCCGGTCGCGGGCGCCGGACGAGTTCCCCATGGGCCACGGAGGTCGCGTACCCTAGGAGGCATGCACCGGACGCGCCTGATCCTCCGTCTCTCCGCCCTGACCGCCGCGCTGCTCATGCTCGGCGTCCTCGCCGGCACCGCCGCCGCCCAGCGCGCCGTCACCGTCAACGTCGGGGCGGCGCTCACCCTGACCGGCGCCAACCAGGCCTACGGCCTGTCGTCGCGGCGCGGAATCGACATGGCCGCCAAGGAGATCAACGCCGGTGCGATCCGCGGCGTCAGGATCAACGTCAAGACCGTCGACGACCTCGGCACGCCCCAGGGTGCGGCCGCAGCCTTCGGCATCTTCTTCCGCGACGGCGTCACGGCGATCATGGGCCCGACCCTGTCGAGCGTCGCGCTGACCGTCGACCACTTCGCGCAGGGTGCCCGGATCCCCGTCCTCGGAATCTCGAACACGCAGCCCGGCATCACCGAGATCGGCACGTTCATCTTCCGGCCGGCGCTGACCGAGAACGTGGTCCTGCCCGACGTCGTCAAGGCGGTCGCGACGTCGCCGCTCGCCCCGAAGACCACCGTCCTGATCCAGGGCAGCGACGAGTTCGCCGTCGCCACCGCGCCGATCTTCGCGGGCGCCTTCGAGGCCAACCAGATCGCCCTCGCGAAGACCATCGTCGTCCCGCCCGGGACCACCGACTTCACGGCGATCGCGGCGGAGGTCAAGGCCGCCGATCCCGACATCGTCACCATCACGGCCCTGCCCGCCGAGGGCATCCCGCTCCTGAAGGCGCTGCGCGCCGCCGGCGTGCGCAAGAAGGTGATCGGCTCGAACGCCTTCAACACCCAGGCGATCATCAAGGGCGCCGGCCCCGCGGCCAACGGCCTGATCGTCGGCACGCCGTGGACGATCGCGGACACCTCGGAGCGCAACGTCAAGTGGGTGAAGGCGTTCAAGAAGGAGTACAGGCGCACGCCCGACCAGTTCGCGGCGACCGCCTACGCCTACACCTACGTCGTCGCCGAGGCCGCCAGGAGCGGCGGCGCGGCGTCGCAGGTCGCGATGCAGACCAAGCTCGCCGCCATCACCGGCACGAACGGCGTGTCCACCCTGCTCGGCAAGTTCCGCTACGACGCGAACCGCAACGGCATCACGCCGGTCCGGGTCCAGCAGGTCCTCGGCGGCAGGTTCACGCTGTTCGAGTCCGAGTAACCCGACACAGGTGTGAACGTCGATCCTGCTACCGTCAATTCCGTGAGCGTCCCCCGCCAGCGCAGCACCGGGCACTGGGCCGCTGTCGTCGTCCTGCTCGTCATCGCCTGGCTGTTCGTCGTCCTCGGCGCGGTCGGCGTCTACCTCCACCGCACGATCTACGACGAGCAGGTCTTCGCCAAGCGCGTCACCGCCGTGCTCGAGCAGCCGGGCGTGCAGGCCGCGGTCGCGACGGAGCTGACCGACGCGATCGTCAAGGAGGTCCCGAAGGCCGTCATCGCGCGCCCGCTGATCCAGTCGGCCGCGCAGACCGTCGTCGCCGAGCCGGCCTTCACGAAGATCGTGACGGCCGCGCTCGTCAAGTTCCACGACCTCCTGCTCGACCCGACCACGGCGAAGATCGTCTTCACGATCGAGGGCGCCCCCCAGCTGATCCAGAACACGATCGCCCCGTACGACGAGCAGCTCGCCGTCGAGGTCGGCAACGCCGCCTCCGCCGAGCTCGCGAAGCTCCCGGACCCCGGCCCGGCCTTCCGGCTGCTCCAGCTCGGCGCCGAGCTCGGGCCGGTCGCCTGGGTCGTCCTCTTCGTCGGCCTCGGCCTCGGCGTGCTCGCCGCCCTGATCGCCCCGAGCCGCCGGCGCGGCGCGATCGCATCCAGCGTCACGCTGATCGCGGTCGGGCTCGGGATCGCGCTGATCCTCGGCGCCGTGCGCGTGGGGCTCGGCTCCGCGACCGCGGCGGACCCCGTCCTCAGCGAGGCCGCCACCGGCGTCTTCAACGGCCTCTTCGGCGACCTCCGCCACATCGCCCGCGTGACGGCGATCGTCGGCGCCATCGCCGCCGTCCTGATCTGGTCGCTGCGCTGGACCGCCCCGCTGGCGGCCGGTGCGGCCGGGCACGCCCGCGAGGCCGCGGGCGACGCGGCCCACAAGGCCGGTGATCGCCGCATCGAGGTCGCTGACGTGACGGCGATCCTGCGTCGCGGCGCCGACCGCGCGCTGACGCCCGCGGCGACGACGTGGGGCCGGATCCTGCAGGGCGTCGCGGCCCTCGCGGTCGCCCTGCTCGTGCTGTTCCAGTGGTCGCTCGTGGTCGACGTCGTCATCCTGGCGATCGCGATCGCGCTGATCGCGCTGGCGCTGAACCGGCTGCTCTACGTCGTGCTCGAGCGGCGTGCCGATCGGGCCGCCGACCCCGGCGCCTGATCCCGCCGCCGCACGCGGTGGTGTAGTCTCGCCCCGTCTGCGACGTGAGGGAGGGGCGGCGACATGACTAGGCCGATCACCACGCGCGACCGCCTGCGCTACCGCTTCGACGCCACGCTCTCGCGCGGCACGATCGGCGTGATCGGCTGGCTGGCGGTCATCACGCTGCTGTTCGTGCTGCTCGCGGGGCTCCTGATCGCGATCCTCGGCATCCGCCACGACGGCGAGGACCGGACCGGCTTCATCGAGGGCATCTGGCTGAGTCTGATGCGCACGCTCGACCCGGGCACGATGGGCGGCGACGAGGGCTGGCAGTTCCGGCTGATCGCGCTCTCCATCACGATCATCGGCATCTTCATCGTGTCGACCCTGATCGGCCTGATCGCGAGCGGGATCGACCGCACCGTCGAGACCCTGCGCAAGGGCCGCACCCTCGTGGTGGAGGAGGGGCACACCCTGATCCTCGGCTGGTCGCCGAAACTCCATCAGATCCTGGCGGAGCTCGAGGTCGCCAACGAGAGCGAGCGCAACCCCAGCGTCGTGATCCTCGCGCCGCGCGACAAGGTCGAGATGGAGGACGAGGTGCGCGACCGGGCCGGCGGCCCGCGCCGCACGCGTGTCGTCTGCCGCTCGGGCAGCCCGGCCGACGCGGCCGACCTCGAGCTGGTGCGCCCGCTCGAGGCCAAGTCGATCCTGATCCTCGTCGACGACGAGACCGGCGACCCGCAGGTCGTCAAGACGGTTCTCGCGCTGATGCGCTTCGACCCCGGCCTCGAGCGGCTGCGGGTGACCGCCGAGTTCACCGATGGGGAGTCGGCGCGCGCGATCTCGCGCGCCACCGGCGGCCGTCTCGGCGTGGTGGTCTCCAGCGACGTGATCGCCCGCGTCACCGCTCAGGTCTGTCGGCAGTCGGGCCTCAGCGCGGTCTTCCAGGAGCTCCTCGACTTCGACGGCGACGAGATCTACTTCCACGCCGACCCGGCCCTCGTCGGGCGCACCTTCGGGGACGCCATCGCGGCCTACCCGGAGGCATCGGCGATCGGCCTCGCTGCGGGCGACGGCTCCGTCGCCCTGGCGCCGCCCATGCAGCGGGTGATCGCCGCGGACGACCGCGTGATCGTGATCGCGGCGGATGACCACGGGATCCGCATCGACCCCACGGCGATCGGCGCGGGCGTCGCGGACGCGCCGGTCGAGGCTGCGATCGTGCCCGTGGTGGAGCGCACGCTGATGATCGGCTGGAACCCCCTTGCGCCGACGATCCTGAGCGAGCTGGATCGCTACGTCGCGCCCGGGTCGCACGTGCGGGTCCTCGCCGACCCCCGCCTCGTCGACCTGCCCGCCGGCGTCGACGGCCTCGCGCACATGGACGTCGAGATCGTCCAGGGCGGCGCGATCGACGGCGACCGCATCGCCGAGCAGCTCGCGGCCGACCGCTACGACCAGATCATCATCCTCTGCTACCGCGGCGACGATGCGGCGGCGAGCGACGCCCGCACCCTCCTGACGCTCCTGCAGGTGCGCCAGGCGACGCAGGCCGAGGGCTGCCCGAACGCGGGCGTCCGCCTCGTGACCGAACTGCTCGACACGCGCGACGTCGAGCTCGCGATGGTCGCGAACCCCGACGACTTCGTCGTCAGCGAGCGGCTGACCAGCCTGATGCTCGCGCAGCTGTCCGAGAACCTCGGCCTGCAGGGCGTGTTCGAGGACCTGTTCGACGCCGAGGGCGTCGAGCTGGTGCTCGTGCCGGCATCGCGCTACGCGCAGGCCGGCGTCGAGCTCCCGTTCGGCGACGTGGTGCGCGCCGCGCGGGAGCGCGGCCACGTCTGCGTCGGCTACCGGCGCGCCGCGGGGCCTGCCGACGGCGGGATCGCCGGGGGCGGCGTGGTCGTGAACCCGCCGAAGCACAGCCGCGTGACGCTCGCCGCTGACGACCAGGTCCTCGTGCTCGCGTAGATGGGACGGCAGGGAATCGAACCCTGGCCGGAGGATTAAAAGTCCTCTGCTCGACCTTCGAGCTACCGTCCCGCGGGCAGTCTACGGGCCGTACACGCCCGGGGCGGACTCGCGCATCCGCAGGGTCAGGGGCAGCGCGGCCAGCAGGATCACGGCGAGGCCGATCCCGACCGCGGGGAACCCGAAGCGGTCGAGCACGACGCCCGCGCTGAGCACGGCCGCCGCGCCGCACAGGGACACGACCTGGTCGTTCATCGCCGTCAGCTGGCCGCGCTCCACGGGCGTGGTGACGTCGGCGAGCACCGTGGTGCCGGCGACCCAGCTCGAGCACCAGCCGAGCCCGAGCAGGAAGAAGAAGGGCAGGATCAGGAGCGACTCGCCGAGCATGGCCGTGCCGACCGCGCCGATCGCCGTGCCGACGATACCGGCGAGCAGCATCCGCCGCCGGCCGACCCGGTCGGCGAGGCGCCCGAGCGGCGCCGCCAGTCCGAACATCCCGAGGAAGTGGGCCGAGATGAAGATCCCGATCGCGGCGGCGCCGAGCCCCTGCTCGTCGAGCACGACCGCGGTCACGCCCATCACGCCGACCATGGCCGCCTGGATCAGCGCGGCGGTGACGATCGCGGCGCGGGCGGGCCCGATCCGCAGGAGCTCGCGCCGGCTGCGCGCCGCGCCCGTCTCCGGAGCCGCGACCGAGCCCGGGAACCAGTCGCCGAGGCGGCGCGCCACGTCGCGGGGATCGGTGCCGAGGCCGCGCACCAGGAGGCTCGCGAGCCCCGCGGTGAGGGGCACGAGCAGCCACGGGGCGGCGCGCTCGCCGAGGCCCAGCGGGACGAGCACGAGGATCAGAGCGGAGGCGAGCAGCGGGCCGATGATGCTGCCGACGGCGCCGGCGGAGGCGACGAGGCCGACGCCGTGGGCGCGCTGGTCGACCGGGTAGAGGTCGGCGGCGGCCGCGCGGTGCATCATCGCCGGGCCCTGCCCCGACCCGAAGATCAGCGTCCCGACCACGAACAGGGCGTACGAGTCGACCGTGATCGCGACGCCGCAGAGGACGGCGCCGACGGAGAGCAGCGCGAGGCCCGCCGTGAGGACGGGCTTGCGGCCGTGCCGGTCGGAGACGCGCCCGGCGACGAACAGCGCGCCGACGGAGGCGAGCATCGCCAGGCCGACGCTGGTGCCGGCGAGGCTCGCGTGGTGCGAGAGGTTCGCGGCGGCCACAGCCCCGACGCTGGCGTTGAGCGGGATGGCGGCGCTGGTGGCGGCCTGGCCGGCAGCGAGGCGCAGCGTCCACTGCGAGATCTGCCGCGGGACGGCGGCCGTCACGGCCATCAGTTGAGCGACGGGTCGTCGGGCTCGAGCGCGAAGACGGCGAGCTCGCCGCCGTGGCGGCGGATCGCGACCCGCCAGAGCCGCTCGGGGTCCTCGGCGAAGCAGTCGTCGATCTCGGCCGGGACGTCGACCCAGGCCTCCTCCTCGAGCTCGTCCTCGAGCTGCCCGGGCCCCCAGCCGGCGTAGCCCGCGAACACGCGGGCGCGCACGACCGTGGCGGGGTCGAGCGTCTCGTCGGCGTCGGCCGGGAGGAAGCCGACCGTGCCGAAGGCGATCGCCGCGGCGCGCGCCCCGTCGACGAAGTCGCCGAGCGCCATCACGGCCTCCGGCTGGACGGGGCCGCCCTGGTGGACCGCCTCGCCGTCGGCGACGAACTCGCCGAGGATCGGGACCGCCTCGCGCACCGTCACGCCGAGCGGGCGGTTGAGGATCAGCCCCATCGCGCCGTCGGGGCCGTGCTCGGCGACGAGCACGACGCTGCGCGCGAAGTTGGGGTCGCCGAGGGTGGGCGTCGCGACGAGGAGGCGCCCCTGCAGCGACCGGTACATGGCCGCAGCATAGGGCGCCGGTCAGAGGCGGCCGGCGAGGATCCCGTCGAGGACCTCGGCGGCCCGCTGCCGGATCGCGGCCTGCTCCGCGGCGTCGAAGCGGTCCCAGCCGCGGGCGGCCTGCGCGGTGCGCGGGTTGCCCCGCAGCCGGTCGAGGTGGCGGGCCGTGAAGTCCCAGTAGAGCGTCGTGAACGGGCAGGCCGTATCGCCCGTGCGCTTGGCGGGGTCGAAGCGGCAGCCCTTGCAGTGCCCGGTCATGCGCTTGAGGTAGGCGCCGCCCGCGGCGTACGGCTTGGTCGACATCTGCCCGCCGTCGGCGAACAGGCCCATGCCCGTCACGTTCGCCTGCATCACCCAGTCGTAGCCGTCGCAGAACCGCTCGACGAACCAGCGGTTCGCGGCCTGCGGCTCGGTGCCGAGCAGCAGCATCAGGTTGGAGAGCACCATCAGCCGCTCGATGTGGTGCGCCCAGGCGTAGCGCTCGACCGTCGCGGTCACGGCTCCGACGCAGGCCATCTCCGTGGGGGCGCCGTCGGCGAGGGCCGGCGGCACGGGCGCGTGGGCGTCGAGCGCGTTGAGGTCCGCGTAGCCGGGCATCCGCAGCCAGTAGACGCCGTTGACGTACTCGCGCCAGCCGAGGACCTGCCGGACGAAGCCCTCGACCGAGGCGAGCGGCGCTCGTCCGGCCGCGTGCTCGGCGAGCGCGGCGTCGATGGCCTCGCGCGGGCCGAGCAGCCCGACGTTGAGGAGCGGCGAGATCGTGGCGTGGCGCAGCCACGGGTCGGCCGGGTCGGAGACGTCCTCGTACGGCCCGAACTCGGGCAGCCGGGTGGCGGCGAAGTCGGCGAGCCAGGCGCGGGCCTCCACCCGGGTCGTCGGCAGCCAGAAGTCCCCGCGACGCCCGACGAGCCCGGGGGCGAGCCGGTCGAGGTCGTCCTGCACCGCGGCGAGGACGGGGTCGTCGGGGTCGATCGCCGGCGGCGGGGTCGGCCGCTCCGCGGCGCCGCTCCTGCGCCACGCCGCGTACGTCTCGCGGTTGTCG
>JBEGMS010000031.1:0-4583 GCA_041182985.1 Actinomycetota bacterium | reverse complement strand
CTGGGCGGACCGCACGCTGCCCGCGGCGAGCCCCGGCGCCGGGAAGGCCCCCGTCAGGGCGCCTGCGGCCGGGATGCCCGTGAGCGACCACGGCGCCACCTGCCGCTTGGCGAAGGCCGCGTAGCGCAGGGACCCCGCCTTGACCTTGGCGTTGGTGACGGCGCCGTTCTTCAGCTGCGCCGTGCCGATCAGGGCACGGGCCCGCTCCTCCGCGGCGGTGCCGAGCGCGGGCAGGGCGGCCCCGACGGCGACCGCCAGGACGACAAGCGCCGCGATGAGACGGCGCGGGATGGTGCGGGTCATGGTCTGCCTCCTCCTCGGGGACCGGCCGATTGTGCTGCGCGCCCGGGGGCCGTGCAAGGGCGTGCGATGATCCGGGGGTGGAGTTCCCCGACCTGCCCCTCCCCCTCGCCGGCGGCGGCATCCTCGAGCGCGATGACCTGCTCGGGCGCTCCTGGGTCGTGTACCTGACCCGCCACCCCGGCTGACCCGTCTGCCAGCTGCACCTCCGCCGTGCCGTGGAGGCCAGGAGCGCGATCCGGGCGCGGGGCGCCGACCTCCTCGTGGTGATGCCGATCGACGCCGCGCGCGCCGACGAGTGGCGCCGCCGCCACGGCGCCCGCGACGTCCTCGTCGCCGGCGACCCCGAGCGCGCCCTCTACCGGGCGCTCGGCGTCGGCCGCGGCTCGGCGCGGGCGCTCCTCCTCGACCCCGCCTCGTGGCGCGACGGGCTGCGCGAGGCCGCGCGGCTGCGCCCCGCCTGGAAGGCGCGGGGCGACGACGGCTTCCAGCTCGGGGCCGACCTCCTGCTCGGCCGGGACGGCGAGGTGCGCTTCATCCACCGCGCGCGCAGCGCGGCGGACCGGGTGCCGGTCGACGAGCTCCTGGCGCGCCTGTAGCGCGGCCCCGCCCCCGGCCGCGGCCGGGGGCGGGAGCGCGCGGCAGGATCAGTCGCCGCTGAGGCCCTCGTCGGCGAGGCGGTCCTCGAGGCCGATCATCGGCTCGATCTCCTCGCCCACGATGCCGAGGTCGCTGCCCGGGGCCACGGCGCCGATGATCTCGGGCGTCCAGGGCTCGCGGGGCTCGATCTCGATCGCGCGGTACTCGCGCAGGCCGGTGGAGGCCGGGATCAGCTTGCCGATGATCACGTTCTCCTTGAGGCCGGTCAGGTGGTCGGTCTTGCCCTCGATGGAGGCGTCCGTCAGCACCTTGGTGGTCTCCTGGAAGGAGGCCGCCGACAGGAAGCTCTCGGTCGCCAGCGAGGCCTTGGTGATGCCGAGGACCTGCTGCTCGCCGGTCGGCACCTCCGTCTTCTTGACCTTGGCCTTCTTCTTCTCGAGGGCCTCACGCTGGGTCACGAACTCCGACACCTCGACCAGCTGGCCGGGCAGGTAGTCCGTGTCGCCGGGGTGGTCGACGAGGACGCGCCGCGTCATCTGGCGGGCGATCACCTCGACGTGCTTGTCGTTGATCTCCACGCCCTGGTCGCGGTAGACGCGCTGGACCTCCTCGGTCAGGTAGCGCGTCGCCCGGTCGAGGCCGGAGGCCATCAGGTCGGGCGGCGACAGGACGCCGTTGACGATCTGCTGGCCGCGGACCACGATCTGGCCGTCCTCGACGATCTCCTCGGCGGAGCGCGAGTACGGGATGCCCTTCGTGATCCACTCGTGCAGCGTGCGCGTCATGCGCTCGCCCTTGTAGAAGAGGACCATGCCCTCGCCCTTGATCTCCTTCACCTCGATGTCGTCGCGGCGCGGGAGGACGAAGACGAACTGGCCGGTCGTCTTGGCCCGGCGGATGACGCGGCCGTCGACGTGCGCGACGGCGCCCGGCATCTTCGGGGTGCGGGCCTCGAACAGCTCGACGACGCGCGGCAGGCCGTGCGTGATGTCCGCGCCGGCGACGCCGCCGGTGTGGAACGTGCGCATGGTCAGCTGCGTGCCCGGCTCGCCGATCGACTGGGCGGCGATGATGCCGACCGCGTCGCCGACCTCCGAGCGCGAGCCCGTGGCCGGCATGACGCCGTAGCAGGCGCCGCAGACCCCGACCTCGGCCTCGCAGGTGAGGACGGAGCGGACCGGGACGGTGCACTCCGAGTCGACCTTCTCGTTGAGGGCCCACACGAGCGTCCGCAGCTGCAGGACGCGGACCTCGTCGGCCGTGCGGTCCTCGTGGGGCTTGGAGGGGTAGCCCTCCTCCTCGAGGCGCCGCGCGAACTTCTCGGGGTTCTTCATGTCGTCGACGGCCTCGAGCGTGAAGTACGGGTCCTCGCCCTTGGCCTCGCGCTTGAAGACCTCGGCGAGGTCGTCCAGGCCGACGGCCTTGGCGAGCGCCACGGGGTCGGCGTCCTTGCCCGCCTTCTCGATCTCGCCGTCGATCCGGGCCAGCACGCCCTCGACGTGCCGGGCCTTCTCCTCGTACAGCTCGGTCGCGAACGAGCGGCTGATCGGGGTGCCGGCCGGCAGCGTGTCGCCGCCGCCGATCGCCACGTCCTGCGCGAGCACGCGGCCCGCGAGCTGGTCGGACGGCCGGGTGTCGAGCACCGGCGAGCGGCGCGCGATCGCCCCGCTGCGGACCTCGTAGGTCGGGCGGCGGTCCATGAACGCGGGCACCTCGACGTAGCGCTCGGTGCCGCAGTCCTCCTCGCGCACGATCACGTCCTGGGACACGTCGACGAGGCGCCGCGTCAGGTAGCCGGAGTCGGCCGTGCGCAGCGCGGTGTCGGCGAGGCCCTTGCGGGCGCCGTGCGTGGAGATGAAGTACTCGAGGACGTCGAGGCCCTCCATGAAGTTGGCCTTGATCGGGCGCTCGATGATCTCGCCCTTCGGGTTGGCCATCAGGCCGCGCATGCCGGCCAGCTGGCGGATCTGCTTGAACGAGCCGCGGGCGCCGGAGTTGGCCATCATGTAGACGGGGTTCATCTCCCAGAAGGCGTCCTTCACCTTCTCGCCGACCTCGTCGGTCGCCTCGTTCCACAGCTGCACCACCTTGCGGTGGCGCTCCTGGTCGGTGATCAGGCCGTCCATGTACTGCTCCCAGGCGCCCTCGACCCGCTTCTCGTAGTCGGCGAGGATCGCGGCCTTCTCGGGCGGCGTCACGATGTCGTTCTTCGAGATCGTCACGCCCGACTGGGTCGCGTAGCGGAAGCCGAGGTCCTTGATCACGTCGAGGACCATCGCCACCTCGGACGGGCCGTGGCGGTCGACGAGGGCGGTCACGAAGTCGGTGATCTCGCGCTTCGTCAGCGCCGAGCGCACCTCCTGGACGTCGTCCTCCTCGAGTTCGCGGCCGAGCTGCCGCTCGAGCGCGATCGTGAGCTCGTGGTTGAGGATCGCGCGGCCCGGGGTCGTCACCGTGCGGGTGCCGTCCGGGTTGCGCAGCACGATCGGGCCCTGCAGCGGCACGCGCTTGTGGTCGAGGGCGATCTGCACCTCGTCCGCGCCGCCGAAGCTGCCGTGGGAGCCGATGTCCTTGCCGCTCTCGCCCGCGTCGAGCCGCGCCTGCAGGGCGTCGGTGTCGGCGTGCGAGTAGGTCAGGTAGTAGAGCCCGATGACCATGTCCTGCGACGGCGTGGCGAGCGGGCGCCCGTTGGCCGGCGAGAGGATGTTGTGGGCCGACAGCATGAGCAGGCGCGCCTCGGCCTGGGCCTCGACGGACAGGGGCACGTGCACGGCCATCTGGTCGCCGTCGAAGTCCGCGTTGAACGCGTGGCAGACGAGCGGGTGCACCTGGATCGCCTTGCCGTCCACGAGCACCGGCTCGAACGCCTGGATGCCCAGGCGGTGCAGGGTCGGGGCGCGGTTGAGCAGCACCGGGTGCTCGGTGATGACCTCCTCGAGGACGTCCCAGACGTCGCCCTCCATGGTCTCCACCATGCGCTTGGCGGCCTTGATGTTCGGGACGGCCTTGCGCTCGACGAGCCGGCTCATGATGAACGGCTTGAAGAGCTCGAGGGCCATCAGCTTCGGCAGGCCGCACTGCTGCAGCTTCAGCTGCGGGCCGGCCACGATCACGGAGCGGCCCGAGTAGTCGACGCGCTTGCCGAGCAGGTTCTGGCGGAACCGGCCCTGCTTGCCCTTGAGCATGTCGGAGAGCGACTTGAGCGGGCGGTTGCCCGGGCCGGTGACCGGCCGGCCGCGGCGGCCGTTGTCGAACAGCGCGTCGACGGCCTCCTGCAGCATGCGCTTCTCGTTGTTGACGATGATCTCCGGCGCGCCCAGGTCCAGCAGCCGCTTGAGGCGGTTGTTCCGGTTGATGACGCGGCGGTACAGGTCGTTCAGGTCGGAGGTGGCGAAGCGGCCGCCGTCGAGCTGGACCATCGGACGCAGGTCCGGCGGGATGACCGGGACGACGTCGAGGATCATGGCGCGGGGGTCGTTGACCGGCCGGCCGTCCTCCTCGGTGTTGAAGGCGGCGACGATCTTGAGCCGCTTGATGGCCTTCTGCTTACGCTGGGCGGAGAGCGGCTTCTGGCCCTCCTGCGGGTCGATCGCGGCGCGGAGCTTCTCCTCCTCGACCTTCAGGTCGATGCGGCCGATGAGCTGCTTGATGGCCTCGGCCCCCATGCCGCCCTCGAAGTAGTC
>JBEGMS010000030.1:0-5622 GCA_041182985.1 Actinomycetota bacterium | reverse complement strand
CCGATGTACCCCGTCGAACTCGCGGACCGCGAGGCCTTCGGGGAGCTCGTGGCGAGCGCCGCCCGCGGCGCGGGCCTCGCCCACGAGGTCGGCTCGCGCTAGGGCGCCTGCGAAACGCCCGATGATGGCGAAGCCGATCGTGATCTACGACGACCGTTGCGGCATGTGCCGGCGCAGCGTGCGGATGGTGCGGCGGCTCGACTGGCTGCGGCGCCTCGACGACATGGGCTACTCCGTCGCGGAGTCGCGCTACCCGGAGGTCGCCCGCGGCGCGGTCGGGGACGGCCTGCGCGTGCGCTACCCGGACGGGAGCGTCGCGCTCGGCGTCGACGCCGTGCGCGCGATCGCGATGCGGACGCCGCTGGGCGCGCCCGTCGCGTGGCTGCTCTACGTGCCCGGGCTGCACGCGCTCGGAGCGCGCGGCTACGCGCAGATCGCGAAGCGCCGCAACCCCGAGGGCGCGGCCTGCCCGCTGCCCGACCGCTACGAGGCGCGCGGCTCCGTGTACGAGACGACGTAGACCTTCCGCACGGTCTCCTCGATGTCCCACTCGCCGACCCAGCCCTCGGGCGTCACGACGAGCACGCCTGGGGCGAGCTGCGTCTCCGTCCCATCTTCGTTCCGGAGCACGCCCCGGCCGCGGATGACCGCGAACGTCTCGCGGTAGCCCTCGCGGCGCGCGGCGAAGGCGCCCGCGGTGCACTCCCACACGCCCGACTCGCTGTGGGCGTCCGCGAACAGCACCTTGCCGGACTCGACGGGCTCACCGCGCGTCGCGTTCGGCTTGGGGCCGATCACGTCGAGCGCAAGGGTCAGCGGATCGTCGAAGTGGGGGGCGTTGGGCGCCATGCGGGCCTCCTACGGGGTGACGCGGGGAGTCTGGCACGTCCGCGGCTACGCTGCACGCATGGACGACGATCCCCTGCGCGACCACGCCGACTCCCCGCTCGACGAGGTGATCGGCCTCAGCTACCACGGCCGCGACGGCGAGGACGTCGTGCTGCGCCTCGACCCGACGCACGCCGCCCTCGGCTACGAGGACCCGCCGATGCTGCACGGCGGCACCCTCGCCACGCTCGTCGACACCGCCGGCTGGTATGCCGTGATGGCCGTCAGCCCCGGGACGTGGGTGGCGACCGACCTGCGCTGCGACTTCCTGCGCATGGCCGACCTGTCGCCGCTGCGGGTGATCGCGCGCTGCCGCAAGGCCGGGCGCACCCTGGCGGTCTGCGACGTCGAGATCGCCCCGTGGGACGCGCCGACCAAGGCATCCGCCATCGGCCGCATCCAGTTCATCCGCACGGGCGACTGAGACCCGGGCGCAGCGGCGGCCGGTACATTGCGCACATGGACAACCTGATCGACGGCAAGGCGGTCGCGGCCACGGTGCGCGGCGAGGTGGCGGAGCGCACCAAGCGGCTCCACGACGAGACCGGCATCCGCGCCGGGCTCGCGGTGATCATCGTCGGCGAGGACCCCGCCTCGCAGGTCTACGTGGCCAACAAGCACAAGGCGTGCGAGGAGGCCGGCATGCACTCGCTGCAGGTCGAGATGCCCGCCGAGACGACGCAGGCCGAGCTGGAGGCGAAGATCGACGAGGTCGCGGCCGACCCCGCGATCCACGGGATGATCGTGCAGATGCCCCTGCCCGACCATCTCGACACGGACGCCGCGCTCAACCGGATCCCCTTCGAGAAGGACGCCGACGGCCTCACCGCCGACGCGATGGGCCGCCTGATGACCCTGCAGCCCGGGCCGCTGCCCTGCACGCCCGCCGGCGTCATGGAGCTCCTGAAGGCCTACGACGTCGAGACGCGCGGCGCCCACGCCGTCGTCGTCGGGCGCTCGGAGATCGTCGGCAAGCCGCAGGCGCACCTCCTGCTCAAGGAGGACTGCACGGTCACGATCTGCCACTCGCGCACGCGGGACCTCGAGGGAATCTGCCGCCAGGCTGACATCCTCGTCGCCGCCGTCGGCCGCCCGCGCATGCTGGGCGCCGAGCACGTCAAGGACGGCGCCGTGGTGATCGACGTCGGCATCAACCGCCTCGACGACGGCCTCTGCGGCGACGTCGACTTCGACGCCGTGCAGCCGAAGGCGCGCCTGATCACGCCGGTCCCCGGCGGCGTCGGGCCGATGACGATCGCGATGCTCCTCAAGAACACGGTCGAGGCGGCCGAGCGCAGCGCGGGGCGCTGAGGCGCGTGTCGGACGTCGAGCTGACCCCGGACGAGGTGCGCCACGTGGCCGCGCTCGCGCGGCTCGGCCTCGCCGACGCGGAGGTCGAGCGCCTCGGCCGCGAGCTGACCTCGATCCTCGGGCACGTCAACACGATCGCGCAGCTGCCGATCGCCGACGTGCCGCCGACGAAGCACGCGAATCCGCACGGCGACGCCCTGCGGCCCGACGAGGCCCGCCCCGGCGCAGCGCGCGCGGAGGCGCTCGCCAACGCGCCGGACCCGACCGCGGAGGGCTTCCGCGTCCCGCCGATCGGTGCCTAGGCCGTGGCGATCGACGTCATCGGGCTGACCGCCGAGCGCGCCGCCGCGCTCCTGCGCGGGCGCGAGTGCACCGCCGAGGAGTTGGCGCAGGCCTACCTCGACCGGATCGCCGCCGTCGACGGCGAGATCCATTCCTACCTGCACGTCGACCCGGAGCGCACGCTGGCCGCGGCCCGCGCGCAGGACGCCGGGAGCGGCGAGGGCCTCGCCGGCGTGCCGATCGCCTACAAGGACCTGCTCTCGACCCGCGGCGTACCGACCACGGCGGGCTCGCGGATCCTGGAGGGCTTCGTGCCGATCGAGGACGCCGACGTCGTGCGCTGGGGCGACGAGGCGGGCCTCGTCAGCCTCGGCAAGACCAACCTCGACGAGTTCGCGATGGGCTCGTCCACCGAGCACTCCGCCTACGGGCCGACGCGCAACCCCTGGGACACCGCGCGCGTGCCGGGCGGCTCCTCGGGCGGCTCCGCGGCCGTCGTCGCGGCCGGCTGCGCGCCGTGGGCGCTCGGCACCGACACCGGCGGCTCGATCCGCCAGCCGGCCGCCTTCTGCGGCCTCGTCGGGCTGATGCCGACCTACGGCTCGGTCTCGCGCTTCGGCGTCGTCGCCTTCGCCTGCTCGCTCGAGCAGGTCGGGCCGATGACCCTGACCGTGCGCGACGCCGCGCTGCTCCAGCAGGTGATCGCCCGCGATTCCGGCCGCGACGCGACCTGCACGGGCCCGCGCGAGCCGATCGCCGTGCCGGAGCCCGGGCGGCTGGACGGCGTCACCTTCGGGGTGCCGCGCGCCGAGCTCGAGGCCGGCGTGGAGGAGGGGGTGCGCGCCCGCTTCGACGAGTCGCTGGCGATCGCCGTGTCGCTCGGCGCGCGCCTCGTCGACGTCGAGCTGCCGTACGCCCGCCACGGCCTCGCCGCCTACTACGTGATCGCGCCGGCGGAGGCCTCCGCGAACCTGTCGCGCTTCGACGGGGTCCGCTACGGGCTGCGCGTCGACGCGCCCGACGTGCGCGCGATGTACGAGGCGACCCGCGACGCCGGCTTCGGGGCCGAGGTCAAGCGCCGCATCATGATCGGCACCTACGCGCTGTCCGCGGGCTACCACGACGCCTACTACGTGCAGGCGCAGCGCGTCCGCACGCTGATCCGCCGCGACTTCGACGCGGCCTTCGCGGGCGTCGACGCGATCCTGCTGCCGACCGCGCCGACCGTGGCGTTCCCGATCGGCGCGCGGCTCGACGACCCGCTCGCGATGTACGCGAACGACATCTTCACGCTGCCCGTCAACCTCGCCGGGATCCCCGCCCTGTCGGTGCCGAACGGGCTCTCCGAGGGGCTGCCGACGGGGCTGCAGATCATCGGCCCGGCGCACGCGGAGAACCTGCTCCTGCGCCTCGGAGCCGCCTTCGAGGCCGAGCACGCCTTCGACCCCGTGCCCCCGGCGCTGCGGAGCGCGTCGTGAGCGGGGCCTGGCAGCGGGACGGCTACGAGGCCGTGATCGGCCTCGAGATCCACGTCCAGCTCGACACGGCGTCGAAGATGTTCTGCGCCTGCCCGAACCGCTACGGCGACGAGCCGAACACGAACGTGTGCATGGTCTGCCTCGCGCACCCGGGCGCCCTGCCCGTGGCCAACGCGGAGGCGGTCCGCCAGTCGGCGCGGGTCGGCCTCGCCCTCGGCTGCCGGATCCCCGACACGAGCGAGTTCAGCCGCAAGCAGTACTTCTACCCCGACAGCCCGAAGGCGTACCAGATCAGCCAGTACGACCAGCCGCTGTGCGCCGAGGGCTCGTTCCACGTGCCCGGCGAAGGCGCCTTCACGGTCGGCATCACGCGCGCGCACCTCGAGGAGGACGCGGCCAAGATGATCCACGCGGGCGGCGACGCCGGCCGCATCCAGGGCTCGGCCGGCAGCGTGGTGGACTTCAACCGCGCCGGCACGCCGCTGCTCGAGATCGTGACCGAGCCGGATCTGCGCTCGCCGGAGCAGGCGCGCCGCTTCCTGACCCTCCTGCGCGCCACCGTCGTCGCGATCGGGGCGTCGGACTGCGACATGGAGAAGGGCTCCCTCCGCGCCGACGCCAACGTCTCGATCCGGCCGATCGGGTCGGAGGGGTACGGCACCAAGACCGAGCTCAAGAACATGAACTCGTTCCGCTTCCTCGAGCGCGGCATCGAGGCGGAGCTCGAGCGCCAGCTCGGCCTCGTCCTCGCCGGGGAGGAGGTGCGCCAGGAGACGCTGCACTTCGACCCGGCCACCGGCGGCCTGACGAGCCTGCGCTCGAAGGAGGAGGCGCACGACTACCGCTACTTCCCCGAGCCGGACCTCCTGCCTGTCACCCAGGATCCCGACGCCCTCGCGGCGCTCGCGGGGCAGCTCCCCGAGCTCCCCGTCGCCCGCTTCGCGCGGCTCACCGGCACGGGCCTGCCCGAGGCGACCGCGCTGCTTCTGGCCACCGAGCCGGAGCTCGCCGCCTACTACGACGACCTGGCCGAGCGGGTCGGCGACCCGAAGGTCGCGGCCAACTGGGTGATGGGCGAGCTGCAGGCCCACCTCAACGCCGCGGGGATCGCCGCCGATGCGTCGCCGGTCACGCCCGAGCGCCTCGCCGGACTCGTCGCCCTCGTCGTCGAGGGCGCGATCAACCAGACTTCCGCCAAGGAGGTCTTCCAGGCGCTGGTCGAGGACCCCACGGCCACCGCGGCCGGCGTGGTCGAGGCGCGCGGCCTCGCCCAGATGGGCGACGCGGACGAGCTCGGCGCGATCGTCGACGGCGTGCTCGCCGCGCACCCGGACGAGGTCGCGGCCTTCAAGGGCGGGCGCGAGCAGGTGATCGGGTTCCTGGTCGGGCAGTGCATGAAGGCGTCGGGCGGGCGCGCCGACGCCAAGGCCCTGCAGGCCCTGTTGCGCGAGCGCCTGAGCGCGTAGGGCCCCGCGGGCCGCGCGACCCGGGTACCATTCCCCCTCCACACGCGGGAGAGGCGCATGCAGTCCGACAAGATCTGGTTCGACGGGGAGCTCATCGACTACGAGGACATGAAGGTCCACGTCCTCACGCACGCGCTGCACTACGGCTCCGGCGTCTTCGAGGGCATCCGCGCCTACGACACGCCCAAGGGCCCCGG
>JBEGMS010000029.1:0-5287 GCA_041182985.1 Actinomycetota bacterium | reverse complement strand
GCCCGGACTGTCCAAAAGAGGCCTGGCCCCTTCCCGACCCTCAACGTGCACGGGCGCGCCGCGCCTCGTTCCCGCTTGGGGTCCGGCCCCGTTGGGGAGTCAGAAGCCGAGCGCGAACTTCGCGTCCTCGGACATCCGGTCCGGGGTCCACGGCGGCGACCACACGAGCTCGGCCTCGACCTCGCCGACGCCCGGGATCTCGCGCATGGCGCGCTCGATCTCGGCGGCGATGTGCGGGCCGGCCGGGCAGCCCATCGACGTCAGGGAGTACGTCGCCTTGACGTTGGCGTCGGCGTCGACCTCGACCTCGTAGACCAGGCCGATGTCGACGATGCCCATCATCAGCTCGGGATCCTCGACCTGGTTGAGGGCGTCGAGGACCTGCTCCTTGGTGACTGCGCTCATGGGCTCCCTTTCGCGGTTCCCACGCAGGGTAGCCGACCGGCGCCCTAGGAGCCGAGCCGGTCGGGCAGGCTGCGCTCCGGCCACACGTGCAGGAACGCCGAGCGCTCGTCGCCCGTCCAGAGCGCGTGCTTGAGGGCCGCGACGGCGCCCCGTCCGGACCCGGCCATCGCCTCGGCGCGGGCCCGGCACCAGTCGAGCTGCGCGGCGGCGGCCACGGCGTCGTCCGCGAGGCCGATCCGCACGGCCTCCTCGGCGCCCACCGCGGCGCGCGTCGCGAGCAGCCGCAGCGCCGCCCCGCGCCCGGCTAGGAGCTCGAGCCGGGCGAGGCCGCCGAAGCCGGGGATCAGCCCGAAGCCCGTGTGCACGAAGCGCAGCTCGGCGGCGGGGTCCACGATCCGCCAGTCGCAGGCCAGCGCCAGCTCGGCGCCGCCGCCGACGGCGTGGCCGGGCAGGCAGCCGACGACGGGCACGGGCAGCCGCTCGATCAGGTCGCAGAGCGCGGTGCCCACGTCGGTCAGGGTCTCCCCCGTCCCGTCTGCGGCCTCCCAGGCGCGGATCGCGGCCCCCGAGCAGAAGACGCCGCCGTCGCCCGTCAGGGCCACGAGGCGCACCGCCTCGTCGGCGGCCGCGGCCTCGAGGGCCTCCATCAGGCGCTCTGCGGCGAGCGGGCCGAGCGCGTTGCGGGTCGGCGGGTCGTTGAGGGCGATGACGCGCAGGGCGCCGTGCTCCTCGATCCGGACGGGGACGCTCACGGGCGGGAGCCTACCGGGCGCCGGGGCGGCCCGTGCCGAGCTCCTCGTCGAGCGCGCGGATCGCCTCGGCGGCGCGGGCGCGCTCGCGCTGGACGAGGTCGGCGTAGTCCTCGTCGGAGATGTGGTGCGTGGCGTGGTCGAGCTCGAGCTCCTTGAGGGCCTCGAGCGCGAGGTCGCGCTCCTCGCGCAGCGCGAGGCGGCGGCGCTGGTCCTCGGTGGTGGCGTCGAGGCGGTCGCGCTCGGCGGCGGGCCGCACCAGCGGCCACGCGACGAGGACGACCACGGCGACGGCAAGCGCCGCGAGCACGAGGTACGCGATCACGACCGCCCCTCCCCGGCCAGCGGCTCCTCGGCGTAGCGGCGCAGGATCCGGCGCCGCTCCCGCGCATCCGGCCAGACGCAGAGCACGACGCCGAGGACGAAGATGAAGCCCGACAGCCAGATCAGGGCCACCAGCGGCTTGTAGAAGGCCTTGACCTGGACGGCGCCGTCGCCGCGGATGCCGTCCAGGATCACCATCAGGTCCCCGCCGGCCAGGGTCGTGTGGATCGCCACCTCGTTGGAGGTGGTCTGCTCGCGGGGGTACGAGCGCCGCGCCGGCTCGAGCGTCCCGATCGAATCGCCGCCGAGGGTGGCGTCGAGCACCGCGGCTCGCTGGGTGTAGTTGGGGCCCTCGCTCTCGGCGATGCCGCGGAAGGTGAGCGTCGCATCGCCCACGGCCAGGGTCTGGCCGCGCTCGAGCAGGCCCTCCGCGCGCGTCTCGTAGGCGCTCGAGCCGATCGCGCCGATCACGAACACGATGATGCCGAGGTGCACGACGTAGCCGCCGTAGCGGCGGCGGTTCTTGCCGACGAGACGCGCGAACGCGGTCGGCCAGCTCTCGTCGCCGAGGGCGTGGCGCGCGCGGGTGCCGCGCACGAACTCGGAGATGATCGTGGCGGCCGTGAAGGCGCAGACCGAGCCCGTCGCGACGCCGGCCCACGACGAGCCGAGCCCGAGCGCGAGCATCCCGGCCCCCGCCGCGAGGCCGGCGACGAGCGGCCACAGGAACGACCGCTTGAGCTGCGTGAGGGAGGCGCGCCGCCAGGCGATCAGGGGGCCGATGCCCATCAGGAGCAGGAGCGGGACGCCGAAGGCGATCGCGAAGAACTCGTAGAACGGCGAGGAGACGGTCTCGCGGACGCTGCCGACGGCCTCCGTGAGGAGCGGGAAGACGACGCCCCAGAGGACCGCGAAGGCCATCCCGACGAGCAGCAGGTTGTTGAACAGGAACGTGGCCTCGCGGCTGGCCACGCTCTCGATGCGCTGGTCGGCGCGCAGCATCGGCAGTCGCCACAGGATCAGGGCGGTCGAGCCGCCGCAGATGATCGCGAGGGCGACGATGAAGTACCACCCGATGTCGCTCGCCACGAAGGCGTGGACGGACGAGAGGATCCCCGAGCGGGTCAGGAACGTGCCGAAGATCGACAGCGCGAAGGCGCCGGCGATGAGCGCGATGTTCCAGACCTTCAGCATGCCCTTCTTCTCCTGCACGATCACGCTGTGCAGGAAGGCGGTGGCCACGAGCCACGGCATCAGGGCGGCGTTCTCGACGGGATCCCAGGCCCAGAAGCCGCCCCAGCCGATCTCCTGGTAGGCCCAGTGGGAGCCGAGCAGCATGCCGACGCCGAGGAAGCCCCAGGCGGCGAGCGTCCAGCGCCGCGAGGCGACGACCCAGCGCGCATCGACGCGGCCGGCGAGCATCGCGGCCATGGCGAGGGCGAACGGGATCGCGAGCCCGACGTAGCCGAGGTACAGGGCCGGCGGGTGCGTGGCCATGTACGGGTTCTGGAGCGCCGGGTTGAGGCCGTTGCCGTCCGGCGGCGCGACCTGCGTCGCGAACGGGCTCGCCGGCACGACGAGGAGCAGCAGGAAGAAGGCGAGGATGGCGCCGAGGATGGCGATCAGCCAGGGCCGGATCTCCGCGAGGCCCTGGCGGGTGGCGCGCAGGGCGAGCAGCGAGAACACGATCAGGATCGACACCCACAGCAGCAGCGACCCGGCCTGCGAGGCCCACGCCGAGGTGATCAGGTAGCCCCAGGGCAGCGAGCGCGAGGTGCTGGCGGCGACGACGCTGAAGGAGAAGTCGTGCGTGACGATCGCGTGGACGAAGATCGCGACCGCCACCGCGACGAGCGCGAGGATGCCCCACAGGGCGAGCGCGGCGGAGCGGAGAAGGCGCGCGTCGCGCCCCGTTGCGGCGGCCACGCCCGCGGCGACGGCCCAGACCGCGAGGAGCAGCGCGAGGATCAGCGCGCCCTGGCCGACCAGCGCCACGCCCTACCCCCCGTGCCGGCTCAGGCCGGGTCCGCCGAGGTCTTCTGCTCCTCGTACTTCGAGGGGCACTTCGTGACGAGCGTGTCGGGGGTGCCGGCGAGCGTCCCGTTCTCGAGGCGGCCGTCGATCACGACCTCGCGCCCGACGCGGAAGGCGTCCGGGACCGACCCCTTGTAGACCACGACGATGGTCTCGTTCGTCTTGAAGTCGCGGACCGTGAAGCGCAGGCCCTGCGGATCGGCGGCGTCGCCCGTGGCCTTTGTGACGCGGCCTTCGAGGCGGATGTCCTCGCCGTCGTAGCCGGTCGAGGCCTGGGCCACGCCGAGGACGGGGATCGAGGTATCGGCGAAGGCCGTGTAGACGGCGAAGGTGCCGAGGAGCGACGCGACGGCCAGCGCCACGACGAGGCGGATGTGCCGGAAGCCCCGCTTGGGCTCCTCCGGGGTGGCGGCGGGCGTCTCGCTCACGTCACCCAGTCTATCGAAGGGTGCCCGAATTCGGCTTGCGCGTGACGGGTTCTCAGGCCGCCTCTGGCCGCTGGCCGTCGATCCGCTGCAGCTCGTCGCGCATCTCCGCGCGGTCGATGTAGCTCATGGCGTCGGCGTAGCCCTGGCTGTAGGCGGTGCGCAGGTACCAGCCGATCAGCTCGGGGTCCCACTGCTCGCGCGGCACCTCGAAGAGCTCCGTCCACAGCCCGGCCAGCCGGAGGTCCAGAAGCCGTGCGAGATCCTCGTGCCGTTCCACCTGTGCGGCACGTTACGTTGGCGGCCGGACACCGGATCGCGACCCGTACCATGCGGCCGTGGCCGCCGCCTTCGCCGTGGACGTCCCCCGCGCCTACGAGGCCAACCCGGGGCTCGTGCAGTTCCGCGCCGCCGGCGGGATCGACGCGCTCGAGGTCAAGGTCGACGGGCGCCGCTACCGGCTGGTGGGCTTCGAGCGGCCGCTCCGCCGCGGCACCGTCGGCCCTTTCGGCCTGCCGAGCCGGGACCTGCGCATCACGGTCGTCGGCTGGCGCGACGGCCGCAGCGTCGGCCGCATCACCGTCGGCAACGTCACGGGCCTGCCAAAGGCGGCGATGGAGGTCGAGCCCGTGCGCATCACGCCGCCGAAGGCGCAGGCCCGCATGCGCGCCATGGCCAAGCCGTCGTACCCGTCCGCGGGCTGGATCGCGAACCTCGCGACGGGCCGCGGCGCCTCCTACAACGCCGGTGCGCAGTTCACGGCGGCGAGCACCGTCAAGCTGCCGATCCTGATCACGGCGCTGATGCGCACGCGGGCCGACCTCCCCGACACCGCGCTGTGGGGGCCCGTGCAGCAGATGGTCCGCTCGTCCTCGAACGACGCCGCCAACCAGGTGCTGACCATGATCGGCGGCTCCACGGCGTCGGGCGGGGCGATGGCGACGCGGGTCGCGCGCTCACTCGGCGCCACCCGCACCGACGTCGCCGCTGGCTACCTGCCCGGCCAGGATCGGCGCGCCCCGCCGAACGGCGTCGTCGACCAGCCCGAGCTGCCGTGCTGCAAGCACACGACGGCGCACGACATGGGCGTCCTGATGCAGGCCGTCGTGGAGGCGGCGGCGGGCCGCGGCAAGGCGCGCCGCATGGGCCTCACGGGCCGCGACGCCCGGGTCGCACTGTGGCTGCTCGCCCACACCTCCTACCGGGGCCTGATCGAGCCGTGGACGCCGTGGGTGACCGCCCACAAGATCGGCTTCGTCGACCGCGCCTGGCACGACGTCGGCGCCGTCTTCACGCCCGAGGGCACCCTGATCGTGTCGCTGATGACGGACAACCCGGGCGGCGCCTCCG
>JBEGMS010000028.1:0-4715 GCA_041182985.1 Actinomycetota bacterium | reverse complement strand
CCTGCGCGCCCTGCTCGACCTCGTCTGACCCTGCGCGGCGGGGGGGGCGTCCGGCCCCGCCCGCCGCGCGGATCAGCCGATCCGGATCATCTTGCGGTTGACGAACTCCTCGCACCCGAAGCGGCCGAGCTCGCGGCCGAAGCCGGAGCGCTTCATGCCGCCGAACGGCAGCTCCGGCGCGTCGGCGCCGACGACGTTGACGAAGACCATGCCGGCGTCGATCTGGTCGGCGACGCGCAGCGCCTGGTCCTTGTCGGTCGTGAACAGGTACGAGCCGAGCCCGTACGGGGTGTCGTTGGCGAGCCGCACGGCCTCGGCCTCGTCCCCGACCTTGTAGACGATCGCGACGGGGCCGAACAGCTCCTCGTGGTGGGCGATGTTGTCGGGCGTCACGCCCGTCAGCACGCCGGCGGAGAAGTAGTTGCCGTCGCGCTCGCCGCCGACCAGCGTCGCGCCGCCCTCGACGGCGCGCTTGAGCTGGTCCTCGAAGCGGTCGGCCGCGACCTTCGACGACAGCGGGCCCATCGCGCAGCCCTCGTCCGTCGGGTCGCCGGTCTCGACGGCCAGCATCGCCTCGGTGAACTTGCCGAGGAAGTCGTCGTACAGGCCCTCGGCGACGACGAAGCGCTTCGCCGCGTTGCAGGCCTGGCCCGCGTTGTCGACGCGCGCCGCGACGGCCGACTCGACCGTCGCGTCGAGGTCGTCGGTGGAGAGCAGGATGAACGGGTCGGAGCCGCCCAGCTCGAGCACGACCTTCTTGAGGTTGCGGCCCGCGATCTCCGCCACGGCCGCGCCGGCGCGCTCGGAGCCCGTCACCGACACACCCTGCACGCGGGGGTCGGCGATCAGGCCCGCGACCTGGTCGTTGGTGGCGTAGATGTTGACGTAGGCGCCCTCCGGGAAGCCGGCGTCGAGGTACATGCGCTGCATCGCCTCGGCCGACTCGGGGCACTGCGGAGCGTGCTTCAGCAGCACCGCGTTGCCGATGATCATGTTGGGGCCGCCGAAGCGCGCCACCTGGTAGTACGGGAAGTTCCACGGCATGATGCCGAGCACGACGCCGACACCCGAGCGGCGCAGGACCGCCGAGCCCTCGCCCCACGAAAGGTCGATGTCCTCGTCGGCCATGAACGCCTCGCCGTTGTCGGCGTAGTACTCGTAGATCGCCTGGCAGAACTCGATCTCGCCGACGGCCTGGGCGTGCGGCTTGCCCATCTCGCGGACGATGATGGCCGCCAGCTCGTCGCAGCGCTCGAGGTGCAGCGCGCCGACCTTGCGCACCAGCTCGCAGCGCTCCTTGACGGAGGTCTCGCGCAGCCAGCCGCGGTAGGTCTCCTCCGCCTTGGCGACGGCCGCCGCGAGCTCCGCGTCGGTCGACGTCGGGTACTCCTTGACGGTCTCGCCGGTGGCCGGGTTGACAACTGCGTAGTCGCTCATGTGGTTCTCCGGGTCGGAACGGTCGAAGGGCGCGCAGGGCGCCGTGGCGGGTAGCCTAGCCGCGCCGCACGGGCCGTGCCATCACGGGGAGCGCGGGCTCAGGCGCCCGTCGACGAGCTGCCCACCCGCGGGCGGCGCCCGGCGGCGATCACGTCGCGCACGGCGACGCCGACGAGGGCGCCCGCCAGGGCCACGAGGCCGTGCTGCGCGGAGTGCAGCGCCTCGTTCGTCTCGATCGCCGTGTCGAAGGGGGGCACGAGCGAGACGAGGTCGACGGCCAGCGCGACGACGCCCAGCGCGACCGCCACGTACGGGTGCATCGGCTTCGAGCGCAGCCCGTCGCGGATCGCGAAGGCGATCACCGCCACCGGGACGAAGATCGCCGCGTGGGCGACGTAGTGCGCGAGGTCCCAGCGCTCGGAGATCGAGGCGCCGACGGGCGAGATCGCCAGCAGCGCGACCGCCACCGACGCGATGACCGCGATCACGAGGCGGCGCCCGGACTTGACGACGGCCCACTCCACAGCCCGGATGCTAGAGGCACGGTCCATCGCGTGCGCGGATCTGCCCCGGCGGCCCGCGACCCCAGCGGAGACGGAGGGATTCGAACCCTCGATTGAGGTTTACCCCCAATACCCACTTAGCAGGCGGGCGCCTTCAGCCACTCGGCCACGTCTCCGGGTCCGCGCAGGGTACCAGCCGCCCGGTGGCGGCCGTCGGGGCTCGCTAGGCGCGCCTCGAGCGCGGATTCGGCCCGGCGTTGGCTAGCGTTCCGGGGTGTCCGCCGCCCCGCCGACCGACCACGCCCGTCGCAAGTGGCGCGCCGCCTGGCTGAGCGTCGGCCTGACGTCGTCGGCGTTCGCCGCGAAGGGCGTCGTCGCCCTGATCACGGGCTCGTCCGCCGTCCTCGCCGAGACCGCCCACTCCCTCTCCGATCTCCTCGCCGCGCTGATCGCGCTCGTGGCCGTGCGGGCCGCCGATCGACCGCCCGACCCGCGCCACCCGTTCGGCCACCAGAAGCTCGAGCACGTCTCCGCGGTCGTCGAGGGCCTCCTGCTCGTGGTCGTCGCCGCCTTCGTCGCGATCCGCGCCGCGCAGTCCTTCGGCGAGCCCGTCGAGCACTCCGGCCTCGGCATCGCCGTGATGCTCGTCTTCGCCGGGCTCAGCTTCCTGGTGGCGCGACGCGTCAGCCGCGTCGCCCGGGAGTCCCACTCGGCCGCGCTCGAGGCGGACTCCGCGCACATCTCCGCCGACGTCTGGTCGAGCCTCGGGACCGCCACCGCCCTGATCATCGTCGCCGCCAGCGGCTGGGCCGAGGCCGATGCGATCGTCGCGATCGGCATCTCCGCCTGGATCGCCGCGACCGGCGGTCGGCTCGCGCTGAACGGCATGCGCGTCCTCGTCGACGAGTCGGTCTCGCAGGACGACCTCGACGCGATCCGGGACGCCCTCGACGAGGCGCGTCCCGACGGCGTGCTCAGCTACCACCGGCTGCGGGCGCGCCGCTCGGGTGCGACGCGCCACGTCGACGTCCACGTCGTCGTCGATCCCGACATGACGGTGCGCGACTCGCACGCGATCGCCGACCGGATCGAGACCGCGGTGGAGGATCGCCTCCCATCCGCCGACGTCGTCGTGCACATCGAGCCGGCCGGCACCCAGCCGGAGACGGACTCGCGCGTCGAGGGCGGCTAGAGCGCCCCGCCGGCCGCCGGCGGGGCCGTCGGGTCCACGCCCCCGCCCCCGGCCTTCGCGGCCTCGCGCGTGAGGTAGTCCTCGACGAGCAGCACGTTCGCGCCGGCGTGCTCGACGATCTTGAGGAGGTCGTTCATCGAGGAGACCTCCTCGACCTGCTCCTTCAGGAACCACTGCATGAACTGCTCGGCCTGGTAGTCGGACTCGGCACGGGCGGCGTTCGCCATGGCGGAGATCTGGTCGGTCACGCGGCGCTCCTGCTCGAGCGCGAGGCGGATCGGCTCCGCCGGGTCGGCGAAATCGGAGCGGGGCTCGGCGACGCCGGGCAGCCGCACCGCGCGGTCCGTGTCCATCTGGAACTGCAGCAGCATCATCGCGTGGTTGCGCTCCTCGACGGCCTGCCGGTAGAAGAACGCGGCGAGCTCGGGCAGCGTCTGCTGGTCGAACCATGCGGCGACCGCGATGTACTGCTGGGAGGCGGAGAACTCGTTGCCGACCTGCGCGGCGAGCAGGCGGGTGAAGTCGGAATCGGCCATCCCCCCACCTTAGCCGTTCGGAGCCGGACGGCCCGCGGCGGATCCGCCTACGCGGCCCACTCCAGCCCGCCGTCCTCCTCCACGTCGAACCACTGGCGGACGGCCGGCAGGCGACCGGGGTCGGTCGGCTCGTCGACGCGCACGTAGTCGACGGGCAGGTAGTCGCGCAGCGGCATCGCCTCCTCGAGCGCGGCGTTGCGCTGACGCAGGGCGAGGTGCTCGGCTATCGCATCCGTGAAGACGGTCCTGACGTTCTCGTCCGACGCCACGAGATCCTCCTGCTCGCGGTGGGTGCTGCGTGTCATGACGATACCGGGTGGGGTCCCCGGAACAGCTGTAGCGATGCCCGCCGCACCGTCACCGGCCCCTCACCGGGCGGATGGGGCCCGCAGCCGATACAGTGACCGGGTGCGCATCGTCGGGTACATCGTCGGCGGGCTGATCATCCTCTTCGGGCTGACGCCGCTCCTGCTCGGGATCGGCATCGTCGGCTACGTCCGCGACCTCGAGCCCCTCGAGATCCCCCTGAAGGGCTTCGAGGCCCCGCCCGAGGCCGTCGCCGTCGTCTCGCCCGAGTTCAGCATCGACGCGGCCGACCTCCCCTCCGAGCTGCAGAACGCCCGGCTGATCCTCCAGGTGACGCCGGCCGCCGGCTCCGGTCCGCTGTTCATCGGCCTCGCCCCGGCCGCGGACCTCCAGCGCTACCTGCGCAACGCGCCGATCGCGACGCTCGAGCCGGTCGACGAGGCCCTCCCCGGTGGCGATGCGGGCGCGGGCGGCACGGGCGGCGCCGAGACCGGTCCGGATCCCCAGGTCGTCCTGGAGGGCGTCCAGGACGGCATCGACGTCGATCTCGTCCTGGAGCCGGGCGGGCGCAAGAAGGTCGCGCCGCCGGCGACCCGGCAGTTCTGGACCCGGACCGTGGAGATCGAGCAGGACGGCCGCATCGAGGTCTCCCTCGCCGACCTCCAGGGCGAGGCCGTGCGCGTCGTCGTGATGCGCCAGGACGGCCGACCGGGCATCGCCACCGACGCCGCCCTCCGCTTC
>JBEGMS010000027.1:0-2630 GCA_041182985.1 Actinomycetota bacterium | reverse complement strand
TCCTCGACCGGCTTCGGCGGAGCGAGCTCGGACGGCTTCGTCGCGGCCTTGGGCAGCTTGGGCGGGCTGGTCTCCCACATGTGGTCGACCGCCGCGGTCAGCGCGCGGTGCGCCGAGCGGGCGTCCTCGGCCTTCACGTGCCGCGTGACCCAGCTCGCGGCGTCGGACATGCTCATTCCCTGCGGGAGCGCGCCGTACTGAACCAGCATCTGGAGCCCGAACTCCTCGAGCGGCACCGAGTGGAAGTCGACGCCGACGAGCAGCACGCGGTCCGCCACGTACGGGATCATCCCGGGCAGCGTCTCCATGTAGCTGACGGCGTCCTTCTTCATGAGCGTGCGCAGGCGGTCGAGCGACACCTTGTGCTCGCGGCGGTAGATGCCGTTCATCGCGTCGCGCATGCGGTTGATGCGGTCGGTCGCGCGCCAGTAGCGGTGGCCGATGACGTCGACGATGTCCGACGTCAGGCTCACGCGAAGGTCGTTCCAGTCGAAGAACGCGGCCTTGAGCTTGCGGAGCGCGGTCGAGGCGTCGGACGCAGGCGCCTGCCAGAGCAGGAACGACTGCACGAAGGTGTCGACGAGGTCGGCGCCCTCGGGCTCGCACGACGCCTGGAGCGCGTTGCCGGCGGGCCCGTGCTTGCGCAGGAATCCGACGAGCTTCGAGGGGTTGGCTTCGGTCTTCGCGGTCATGGTGTCCTCGTTCGGGTCAGTCGGTGTCGGCGGGCGCGCCGGGGGCACCGTCCCCCGCGGCGTCCGCCGCGGCCTCGCGCATCGCGGCCTCGAGGGCCGCCGCGCGCTTCAGCGAGTCATCGAGCGCGAACCGCAGCCGCGGCGCGTGGCGGATGCGCGAGCCCTTCAGGACGGCCTGGCGCAGGTGCGCCGCCCCGTGGTTGAGTCCCTGCACGGTGAGCGGGCCGAGCTCCGCGGGCAGCACCGACACGCGCACGGTGGCGTCCTCGAGGTCGGCCGCGAGGTCGACCCCGAGCACGGTGATGAGCCCGCGCACGCGGGGGTCGGAGACCCCGCGCAGGATCTCGGCCTGCACGATGCGGTGCACCAGCGACGCCAGCTGGGCGCCGCGGTGGCCGGGCGCCCGCCCGGCCCCGTGCCTCGATGCATGGTCGTGTCCGCCGTCGCGGTGCATGGTGGTGCGTCAGTCCTTCCGGCCGCCCGCCGCGGCCAGCCCGCGCTGGACCTTGACGGTCTTGTAGCACTCGAGGACGTCGCCGACCTTGATGTCGTCGTAGCCCTCGATCTTCATGCCGCACTCGTTGCCGGAGCGGACCTCCTTGGCGTCGTCCTTGAACCGCTTGAGCTGCTCGAGCCGGCGGTCCTTCTCGATGACGATGCCGTCCCGCGTGACGCGGATCTGCGCGTTGCGCTCGACCACGCCGTCGGTGACGTAGCAGCCGGCGACGGCGCCGACCTTCGAGATGCGGAAGACGTCGCGGACCTCGGCGTGGCCGAGCACCTCGAGCTTGAGCTCGGGCTCGAGCAGGCCGCTGGCCGCCTTCGTGACGTCGTCGGTGAGGTCGTAGATGACCTCGTAGAGGCGCATCTCGATGCCCTTCGCCTCGGCGAGGGCGCGCGCCTTCGCGTTCGACGTGACGTTGAACCCGACGATGATCGCCTTCGTGGCCTCGGCGAGGGCGACGTCGCTCTCGTTGATGCCGCCGACCGCGCAGTGCTTGACGCTGACCGCGACCTCGTCGGTGCGGATCTTGCCGAGCACCACCTTGAGCGTCTCGACCGAGCCCTGCACGTCGCCCTTGACGACGAGCGGCAGCTCCTTGACGCCGGCCTTGCCCATGTGCTCGAAGATGTTGTCGAGCGTGATCTTCGGCGCCGCGAGCTCGCGCTCGCGCTCGATCCGCCTGCGCTCGAGGGCGGCCTCCTCGGCCTCCTTCACGCTCTTGGTGCAGAAGAAGCTGTCGCCCGCGTCGGGCAGCAGGTCGATGCCGCTGATGGCCACCGGCGTGCTCGGGCCCGCCTCGTCCACGCGCTGGCCGCGGTCGTTCACGATGTCGCGGACGCGACCGACGGCGGGGCCGACGACGATGAAGTCGCCCTTCTTGAGCTGGCCCTCCTGGACGATGATGCGCGCGACGGTGCCGCGGCCCTCCTCCATCTGCGCCTCGAGGCAGGTGCCCTGCGCGAGACCCTTGGCGTCGGCCTTCAGGTCGCGGAGGTCGGCCACGTAGTCGAGCATCTCCAGGAGCTCCTGGATGCCCGTGCCCTTCGTGGCGCTGACCTTCATGACCTCGGTCTCGCCGCCCCACTCCACCGGGTTCAGGCCGTGCTCGGCGAGCTGGCCGAAGATCCGCTGGATGTTGTTCGCGGTGGCCTCGGGCTTGTCGATCTTGTTGAGCGCGACGACCACCGGCACGCCGGCCGCCTTCGCGTGGTTGATGCTCTCGACCGTCTGGGGCATGACGCCGTCGTCGGCCGCCACGACCAGCACCGCGATGTCGGTCACGCGCGCGCCGCGGGCGCGCATCTGCGTGAAGGCCTCGTGGCCGGGCGTGTCGATGAACGTGATGACGCGCTCCTTCTCGCCGGCGCGCACGGGCACCTGGAAGGCGCTCGTCGCCTGCGTGATGCCGCCGGCCTCGCCCGCCGCGACGTTGG
>JBEGMS010000026.1:0-4740 GCA_041182985.1 Actinomycetota bacterium | reverse complement strand
CACCAGGGCGCCGAGGCCCGCCACGCCCGCGGCGATCAGGAGCGCGTCGGCCGCCGCGCACAGCGCGACGGCGACCGCGACGTGCTCGCGGGCGAGGCCGAGGCGCAGGACGTAGGCGTTCTGGGCGCCGATCGCGACGATCAGCGAGAGGCCGGTGAGGAGGCCGGCGAGGGCGGCGTCCACCGCGCGGGCCTAGCCGCCGTTGGCGCGCAGCTCGTCGTCGGGGACGTCGCGCAGGATGCGCGCCGGCACCCCCACGAGCACCTTGCCGGCGGGCACGTCGCGGGTGACGACGGCGCCGGCGCCGACGAAGGCCTCCGCGCCGACCTCGATGCCGGGGCAGAGGACGACGGCGCCGCCGATCCGGGCGCCGCGGCGGATCGTGGCGCCCCGGGTGAGCGCGTGGCGGCGCTCCGTGCGGCCCATCAGGTTGTCGTTCGTGGTGACAACGCACGGCGCGATGAAGACGTCGTCCTCGAGCAGGCACTTGGCCGTGATGTAGGACTGCGACTGGATCCGGCAGCCCTCGCCGATCGTCGTGTCGTTCTCGACGGTGACGCCGCGGCCGATCACGGTGCCGGCGCCGATCGCGCAGCGCTCGCGCACGAAGGCCTGGTCGCCGATGATCGCGCGCTCGCCGATCCGGGTGCCCGCGTAGACGACGGCGTGCGTCGAGATCGTCGCGCCCGCGCCCACCTCGAGCGGGGCGAGCTCGCCCGCCTGCGCCGTGGAGCGCGCGCCCAGCTTCGGGCGCTTGCCGAGCACCGCGTGCTCGCCGACCGTGACGCCGTCGCCGAGCACGGTGCCGGCGCGGATGACCGCGTAGGGGCCGATCTCGACGTCGGCGCCGAGGACGACGCCGTCCTCGACGATCGCGGTCGGGTGGACCCCCATCACGACACCCCGAGGCGGACGGGCGCGCCGCCCTGCTCGAGCGAGGCCTGCAGCGCGTTGAGGACCTCGACGACGGCGAGGCCCTCGTCGCCGGAGGCGACGGTGGCCGCGCCGCGGCGGACGGCGTCGACGAAGGCGGTGGTCTCCTGCAGCAGCGGCTCCGCGTTCGGGACCTGCGGGATCTTGACGTCGCCCGTGCGCAGGGCCTGGAACTCGCCCCAGGTGTCGAAGCGCGACGGCGACGAGGCCTTCTCGTAGATCGTCAGCTTGCGCTCGGCGTCCGTGTCGTCGAAGACGGCCATGCCCTCCGAGCCGACGACGGTCAGCTTGCGGCTCTTGTGCGGGTCGAGCCAGGAGACGTGCAGGTGCGCGACGAGTCCGCTCGGGAAGTGCAGGTAGCCGAAGACGACGTCCTCGACGCCCTCGCGCAGGAACGCCTCGCCGCGGGCCGAGACCTCGGCGGGGCGCTCCCCGGCGAGGGCGAGGGCCAGCGAGATGTCGTGCGGGGCGAGGCTCCAGAGCGCGTTCTCGTCGGCGCGCACCTTCCCGAAGTTGAGGCGGTTCGTGTACAGGTAGAGGACGCGGCCGAGGTCGCCGGCGTCGACGATCCGCTGCAGCTCCTGGAAGACCGGGTGGAAGCGCAGGAGGTGCCCGACCATCAGGACGCGGTCGCGCGCCGCGGCGGCGTCGACGAGCGCGCGGGCGTCCTCGACGGTGAGGGCGAGCGGCTTCTCGATGAAGGCGTGCTTGCCCGCCTCGAGCATGCGCATGCCGAGGGCGTGGTGCGAGGGCGCGCCGGTGGCCACGACGACGGCGTCGAGCGCGTCGTCCTCGAGCAGGTCCTCGAGCCGGTCGGTCAGCGTGGTGCCCGGGTAGCGGCCCTCGATGCGGGCGCGGTTGCCCGCGTCGAGGTCGCAGGCCCAGGCCAGCTCGCAGCCGGGCGTGGAGGCGAGGGCGCGCGCGATGTTGGGACCCCAGTAGCCGAGGCCGACGATGCCGACCCGGACGGGCGCGTCAGAGCCGGTCGACATTGGGCCCCCCGAGGCCGCGCCGCCCCGTGGCGTTGCGCAGGTCGAGGACCGCGGCGGCGCGGTCGACGACCAGCGCGTAGTCGACGTCGGCGTGGCCCGTGACGATCACGACGCAGTCGGCCGCGGCCACCGCGTCGGCGGTCAGGTCCTGCGAGTCGAGGCCGGCCTCGGCGAGGTGCGGCACGTGCGGGTCGTGGTAGCGGACGCGGGCGCCGCGCTCCGCGAGCTGCTCGATGATGGGCAGGGCGGGCGACTCGCGCATGTCGCCGACGTCGGCCTTGTAGGCGACGCCGAGGACCAGGACGTCGGCGCCGCGGACGCTCTTGGCCTGGTCGTTGAGCAGCCGCGCGACGCGGTCGACGCAGTAGTGCGGCATGTGCTCGTTGACCTTGCCGGCCAGCTCGATGAACTCGGTGGAGACGCCGTGCTCGCGGGCCTTCCAGGTCAGGTAGAAGGGGTCGATCGGCAGGCAGTGGCCGCCGAGGCCGGGGCCCGGCTCGAAGCGCATGAAGCCGAAGGGCTTGGTGGCCGCCGCGTCGATGACCTCCCAGACGTCGAGGTCCATGTGGTCGCAGAGCATCGCGAGCTCGTTGACCAGCGCGATGTTGACCGTGCGGAAGATGTTCTCGAGCAGCTTGGCGAGCTCGGCGGCCTCCGGGGAGGAGACGCGCACCACGTCGTCGACCGCGCCGGCGTAGACGGCGGCCGCGCGCTCGGCGCAGGCGTCGGTGATGCCGCCCATCACCTTCGGGGTCGTGCGCACGGTGAAGTCGGTGCGGCCCGGGTCGATCCGCTCGGGCGACATCGCGAGGTGGAAGTCGACGCCCGCGGTGAGGCCGCCCTCCTCGAGCATCGGCTGCAGCACCTCGCGCGTCGTGCCCGGGTAGGTCGTCGACTCGAGCACGACCACGTGGCCCTTGCGCAGGTTGCGGGCGACGGCGGCCGTCGCGGCGCGGACCGCGCCGAGGTCGGGCTCGCGGTGCGCGGCGAGCGGCGTCGGCACGCAGATCAGGATCGCGTCGGCGTCGCGGAGGTCGGTCTCGTCGGTGGTGCCGGCGAGGCGCCCCTCGCCGACCAGCCGGGCGAGGTCGGCGGACGGCACGTCCTCGATGTAGGAGTCGCCGGCGTTGAGGCGCTCCATCTTGGCGGCGTCCGGGTCGAGGCAGACCACGCTGCGCCCCGCCTCCGCGAGGCGCACGGCGAGCGGGAGCCCGACGTAGCCGGCTCCCACGACTGCGACATCGCGCTGCACGGGGGTGATGGTACCGGCCGGACCGCTGCGGCCGCGTCAGGGCGCGAGCAGCGCGGCGATCCGGGCGGCCGCGTGGCCGTCGCCGTAGAGGGCCGGCCACGACGCGGGCCGGGGCGGGTCGGCGACGGCGGCGGCGATCGCCGCGGCGTCGTCGCCGACGAGCACGTTGCCCCCGTGGGCGACCGTCTCGACCCACTCGGTGCGGTCGCGCAGGGTGATGCACGGCACCTCGTGGAACCAGGCCTCCTTCTGGGCGCCGCCGGAGTCGGTCAGGAGCATCCGGGCGCCGCGCAGGAGCGCCGTGAAGGCGAGGTAGCCGACCGGCTCGATCGCGCGCACCCGTCCGCCGAGGTCGACGCCCTCGCGCGCGAGGGCCGCGCGGGTGCGCGGGTGCAGGGGCAGCACGACGTCGAGGTCGAGGGCACCCAGCGCGGCGGCGATGCGGCCGAGGGCGGGCTGGCGGGTGTTCGCCTCCCGGTGGACGGTGCAGAGGGCGTAGCCGCCCGGCTCGAGGCCGAGGTCGGCGAGCGCGGTGGAGCGCTCCGCGATCGGGCCGAACAGCCGCGCCGCGTCGGCCATCACGTCGCCGACCTGCTCCACGCCGGCGGTGATGCCCTCGGCGGCGAGGTTGGCGACGGCCTCGTCGGACGGGCACAGGAGGAGGTCCGAGATGCGGTCGGCGACGACGCGGTTGACCTCCTCCGGCATCGAGCGGTCGAACGAGCGCAGGCCCGCCTCGACGTGCGCGATCGGGATCCCGAGCTTCGCGGCGGCGAGCGCGGCGGCGAGGGTGGAGTTGGTGTCGCCGTAGACGACGCACCAGTCGGGCGCCTCGGCCTCGAGGACGGGGCCGATCCGCTCCAGGATGCGCGCCGTCATCTCGCTGTGCGAGCCCGACCCGACCGCGAGCCGGTGGACGGGCGGCGCGATCCCGAGCTCGTCGTAGAAGACCTGCGAGAGCTCGGGGTCGTAGTGCTGGCCCGTGTCCACGCCGACGACCTCGGCGCGGTCCGCGAGCGCGAGCGCGAGCGGCGCGGCCTTGACGTACTGCGGGCGGTTGCCCACCACGGAGACGACCTTCGGCATCGAGCCGTACGATACGCGCCGTGGACGGGCCCGCCGTGCAGCGCCAGGACGAGGTCTTCTGCGTCGTCGACCGCGATGACCGGGTGCTGGGCTACCGCACGCGCGCCGAGTGCCACGCCGACGCCACGCTGATCCACCGCTCCGTGAGCGTGATCGTGGAGACCTCGGAGGGCCTGCTGTTCCAGCGCCGCTCGCCGCGCAAGGACTCCTCGCCCGGCTTCTGGGACGTCGCCTGCTCGGGCCACGTCGACGGCGGGGAGACCTACCTCGAGGCCGCCGTGCGCGAGCTCGCCGAGGAGGTCGGCTACGCGGGCCCGGCGCCCGAGCACCTCGGCACGATCCTCACCGAGCTGCCGGGCGAGACCGAGATGGCCGGGGTCTTCCGGCTCGTCGCGGACGGGCCCTTCGGGCTGATGCTGCCCGAGGTGGTCGGGCTCGGCGTGTACCCCGCCGACGCGATGCCGATGCCGCTGACGC
>JBEGMS010000025.1:0-3706 GCA_041182985.1 Actinomycetota bacterium | reverse complement strand
CGTCGTGGGCGGCGGCGACAGCGTCGCCGCGATCACCCAGTTCGGCTTCGCCGACCGGGTCACGCACGTCTCGACCGGCGGGGGCGCGAGCCTCGAGCTGCTCGAGGGTCGCGTGCTCCCCGGCGTCGCCGCGATCCCGGAGGTCACCCGATGAGCCGACGCCCCCTCGTGGCCGGCAACTGGAAGATGTTCAAGACGCGCGCCGAGGCCGTGGCCTGGTGCGCCGACCTCACGGCGGGCCTCGCCGGGGTCGAAGCCGTGGACCTGGCGGTCTGCCCGCCGGCGACGGCGCTCGCCGAGGTCGCCGCCGTCCTGGCGGGCACGGGCGTCGGCGTCTGGGGCCAGAACGTCCACCAGGCCGAGTCGGGCGCCTTCACCGGCGAGATCTCGACCGGGATGCTGGTGGAGGCGGGGGGCACGGGGTCGCTGCTCGGCCACTCCGAGCGGCGTGCGCTCTTCAACGAGCACGATGACCTGCTCGCGGAGAAGGTCGTCGCCTGCCTGGAGGCCGGCCTCGAGCCGGTGCTCTGCATCGGGGAGATGGAGTACGCCCGCGACGCGGGGTCCACGGAGGCGATCCTCGACGAGCAGCTGCGGAAGGGTCTCGCGCAGGCGTCCGCCGACCAGATCGGGCGCATCACCGTCGCCTACGAGCCGGTCTGGGCGATCGGCACGGGTCGCACCGCGACGCCGGAGATGGCGCAGGAGGCGCACGCCTTCATCCGCGCCGTGCTGCGCGACCTCGCGGGCGACGCGGCCGACGGCATCCGGATCCTCTACGGCGGCTCGGTCAAGCCGGAGAACGCGGCCGAGCTGACCGCGCAGCCGGACGTCGACGGCGCCCTCGTCGGCGGCGCCAGCCTCGACGCCGCGAGCCTGCTCGCGATCGCCGCCGCCGCGCGCCCGTGACGCGCCCCGTCGTCCTGATCGTGCTCGACGGCTGGGGCCTCGCGCCGCCGGGGCCCGGGAACGCCGTGGAGATGGCCGACACGCCGGTGTTCGACAGCCTCTGGGGCTCCTCGCCGCACGGCCGGCTCGTCGCCTCCGGCCGCGACGTCGGTCTGCCGGACGGGCAGATGGGCAACTCCGAGGTCGGGCACCTCGCGATCGGCGCGGGGCGGATCGTGGCGCAGGACCTGGTGCGCGTCTCCGACGCCGCCGACGCGGACTTCGCCGACGTCCCGGCGCTCGTCGCCGCCTGCGAGCGGGCGCGCGACGGCTCCGGGACCCTGCACGTGGTCGGGCTCGTGTCCGACGGCGGCGTGCACAGCCACGTCGACCACCTGCGCGGCCTGGTGCGCCTCGCGGCGGCGCGGGGCGTGCCGCACGTGGCCGTCCACGCGATCACGGACGGACGCGACGTGTCGCCCGAGCAGGCCGGCACGCTCCTGGGGGCGCTCGAGGCCGAGTGGGCGGACGGCCCCGCCCGCATCGTCGACGTCTGCGGGCGGATGCACGCGATGGACCGGGACGAGCGCTGGGAGCGCACCGAGCGCGCGTGGCGGCTCTACCGCGAGGGCGCCGAGGCGGCCTTCCCGACGGCGGCCGCAGCGATCGCCGCCTCCTACGCGGCCGAAGTGAGCGACGAGTTCGTCGAACCGGCCGTGGTCGGCGACGGCACGGGGCGGATCGGGGAGGGGGATGAGGTCGTCTTCCTCAACTTCCGCCCCGACCGGGCGCGGCAGATCTGCCGCGCGCTCGCGGATCCCGCGTTCGACGCATTCGACCGCGGCGAGGCCGGCGTCTGCCGCCTGACCGCGATGACCGCGTACTGGGACGGCCAGCCGGGGGCGATCGCCTTCCCCGAGGACCGGCCACGGGACGTGCTCGCCGACGCGCTGGAGAATGCGGGGATCAGCCAGCTGCACGTCGCCGAGACGGAGAAGTACGCCCACGTCACCTACTTCCTCAACGGCGGGCGCGAGGCGGAGCACCGCGGTGAGGAGCGCATCCTGGTGCCGTCGCCGCGCGACGTCGCGACGTACGACCTCAAGCCGGAGATGAGCGCCGGCGCCGTGGCGGACGCCGTCGTCGACGCCATCCGCAGCGGCGCCTTCGGCTTCGTGGTGGTCAACTTCGCGAATCCCGACATGGTCGGCCACACGGGCTCGATCCCGGCGGTGATCCAGGCCGTCGAGGAGGTCGACCACCGCCTCGGCGAGGTCGTCACCGCGGTGCGCGACGTGGACGGGATCGCCGTCGTCACCGCCGACCACGGCAACGCCGAGCAGATGCTCGACGCCGGTGGGGAGCCGCACACGGCCCACACCACGAACCCCGTGCCCGTGATGGTGATCGGCGCCGACGTGCGGCTGCGGGCGGAGGGCCGACTCGCGGATCTCGCGCCGACGGTGCTGGACCTGCTCGGGGTGCCGCAGCCGGCGGCGATGACCGGCACGTCGCTCGTCGAGCGCTAGGCGCTACATCCCGAACAGCAGCCGGTCCCCGAACTGGGGCGGCAGGCCGGCGTCGGCGATCTCGCGCGCCGCGGACTGGGCGTCGTACTCGACGCGCCGGAACTCGATCCGCACCGGCACGCCCTCGTCGCAGTCGAGCACCAGGTAGGAGGCGCGGCTGTCGCCGTCGCGGGGCTGGCCAACCCGGGCTCGGTCGGCCAGCAGGCGCACGTCCTCGCCGATCACCTCCTCGCGGCCCGGCGGGGCGTGCCCGCCGGTGACGCGGTCGCCGATCGTGCGCGCCGACATCGGCACGTGCGTGTGGCCCACCATCACGACCTTGGCCTCGTGGGCGTGGGCGAGGGCGATGGCCGCGCCGGGGCCGTCGACGACGTACTCCCAGATCGGATCCCGTGGTGAGGCGTGGGCAAGGGCGACGGAGCCGACGAACGCGTCGGGCTCGAGGCCGGAGAGCCACAGCTGCTGCTCGATGCCGAGCACCTCGCGCGTCCAGCGGGCCGCCCGGCCCGCGTCGGCGCCGACGCGCTCGACGTTGACGCGGTTGAGGACGGCGAGGTCGTGGTTGCCGGCCAGGGCGACCGCGGCCCGCTCGCGCACCAGATCGACGCACTCATTGGGGCGGGCCCCGTAGCCCACGGTGTCGCCGAGGCACCACAGCTCGTCGTAGCGATCGCCCTCGGCCTCCAGGACCGCCTCGAGGGCCTGGAGGTTGCCGTGGATGTCCGAGACGACGAGGACGCGCATGCCCGTCGCAGGATAGGCGAGGGGCCCGACCGCCCCCGCGGGGTAGACTGCGGCCCATGGACGACGACCAGCCCGTCGAGCGCCAGCTCAACATCCACTTCACGCCGGAGGAGATGGCGGGGCACTACGCCAACTTCGCCAACGTCTCCCACTCCGACTACGAGTTCACGATCACCTTCGCCCGCGTCGACCACGAGTTCGACGGGCCGGAGATCCCCGGCGTCGTCGTCAGCCGCGTCAACCTCTCCCCGCAGTTCATGGGCGAGCTGCTCGATGCGATGCAGGACAACTGGGAGAAGTGGTCCGCGCGCGAGAGCATCCGCGACCTCCCCGAGGTCGGCGGGGACCACCCGGAGGCGTAGGCCTCGCTCAGGCTCGTCGTCGTCGGGCGCGCCCGCGGCCCGCTCGCCGAGGCGGCGGCCGAGTACGAGGCGCGGATCGCGCGCCTGGCCGCCTTCGACGTCCACGTGGTCAAGGACGAGCCGCTCGATCGCGGCACCCCCGACGAGATCCGCCGCCGGGAGGGCGAGCGGCTCGTCCTTGAC
>JBEGMS010000024.1:0-4298 GCA_041182985.1 Actinomycetota bacterium | reverse complement strand
TTCTGGTTCCACGCGACGCGCCGCCTGTTCGTCCTCGCCGACGCCCTGGCCGACCTCGGGATCGATCAGGCCATCCACCTTGAGGGCGATTGCCTGCCGCTCCTCGAGGCTAGCGACCTCGAGGCTCTCCGGGCGTTTCCCGATCGCCTGCTCCTGCCGGCGTCATCGGCGACCGCTGCGATGGCGGTGCTCCTCTGGGTCGGCTCCCGCCGAGCCCTGGCCGCGGCGCTGGAGGCGATGCTGGAGGATCTCCGCGGCGACCCCGCGCTGAACGAGATGGAGCTCCTGGCCCGCGCCGTCCTCGGCAGCGCGCCGGTCGAGGCGCTGCCAACGGCCCCCGACTCGATGTGGCTGAAGCCCTACCGCGTTCGCAGCGCGATGGATGCCGCCATGACCCGGCACTTCGACGCCTTCGGCTGCATCTTCGACGCCGCGGAGATCCTCCAGCATCGCCTCCAGCGCCGCAGCCAGGGCCCGACGGGAGCCGACCCAGAGGAGCACCGCCATCGCAGCGGTCGCCGATGACGCCGGCAGGAGCAGGCGATCGGGAAACGCCCGGAGAGCCTCGAGGTCGCGAGCCTCGAGGAGCGGCAGGCAATCGCCCTCAAGGTGGATGGCCTGATCGATCCCGAGGTCGGCCAGGGCGTCGGCGAGGACGAACAGGCGGCGCGTCGCGTGGAACCAGAAGCCGTCGCGGAAGCCGCGGTCGGAACGGGACAGCCCCTCGAAGGCCCGGGTCCGGGGCGAGGGAGGTGGCGGCGTGATGGTCAGTGCGCGTCCGGATCGGGGGATCCGGGGTCCGGCTCCGGTCTCGCGAACGACGAGGATGTCGCCGCCGGGCACCGCGCGTCGCCCCTGGGTGATCGACGCGTTCAGGCCGTGCAGCGGCCGGCGTCCGAGGTGCACGTAGACCAGCGGCGGGACGCGGCTCACGTCCGGATCCCGTCTCCATCGGTCGCTGACCGGCGGATGCGGTCGATCCACCAGTCGATCCACAGCGCGTCCGTCGCCTCCGCCGCGATCGCAGCGTGAGCGGCCGCGATGTCGTCGGCGCTCCACCCTGCCAATTCGCGGAAGTCGTCGAGCGCGAGCACGGGGAAAGCCGGGCCGAAGCGCGGGAAGGCGGCCCGGAGCACGACCGGAACGGCACCGAGGTACATCGCCTCCCAGGTGCGGTGGCAGTCCGGCCCGTTGCCGGGCGGCGACGCCACCAGCATGTACCGCTGCATCCGGCGGTGCAGATCGCGGGGCGGCAGCCAGTCGATGACGTCGCAGGTCGGCAGTTCGCGGAGTGCGGAGAGCTGGGCGGGCCGGTCCGGGGCGGTGTGCGTACGGAAGGCGGCCAGTATGCGCGGCGCACGCGGCGCGTCGGGCCCGATTCGACCTCCGAAGTCGGCTGGATCGCCGTTCTCGCACAGCCAGCGGTTCTCGATGCCCACGGGGAGCGCCCGGATCCGCGGGTCGTCGCCGAGGTAGTTCACGCACCACACGGCGGAGGCCCGCTCGGCGATCTCCGCGAGCAGCGGGTTCGCCGGCAGGCGATCGCCGTTGTGCAGCACGACGGCGGTTCCGCGCAGGACGGGCAGCGCACGCTCGATCCGCGTCTCCGCGTCGCCGTCATCGCCGTCGAGCCCCAGGAACACCACCGCGCCCCTGCGGACGGGGTTGCGCGGCAGGCCCGGCTCGAGCGCGTCGATCACGGCGTCGGCGGCGCCCCGGAACCCGTCGCCGGTGATGAGCGGGTGGCTGCCAGGCCGGGTGCGCCGCATCCGACGCCACCACGGGAGCGTGCGCCGGGCCCTGCGCAGGCGCCGGTGGCGTCGCTCGGGATCGACGGGCATCCGTGCGATTCGCATCGCCCGAGTCTACGGCAGCCGGGAGCCTCGATCCGGCCGCGGTTGCAGGGCTCAGTCAGCGCCGTCCAGGATCGCGAGGTACGAGCGCGCCGCGGCGGCGAGCGAGAAGCGGGTGACCGCGGCGTGCCGCGGCTCGAAGTCGTCGAGCCGGGCGGCGAAGGCCGCGGCCGCCGACCGCATGTCCTCGTGATCGGGGACGAGGGCGCCAGTCGACGCGGACAGGTAGGGCGCCGGCGATGACCGCTCCAGACCCGGCGGTGCCCCGCTCGCCCTCCAGGCGACGGGATCGACGCAGAGCGTCGGGACGCCGGCGGACCACGCCTCAAGCAGCGCCATGCCCTGGCTCTCCGAAGGGCTCAGCCACACCATCATCGCGGCACGGCGCAGGAGCGAACGATACGTTCGAGGGCGATACTCCCCGTAGCGGATGATGCGCGGCTCGAGCCCCACGCGGGCGAGCGCATCGACTGCCGCAGCCGTCTGCCGCACGCCGAGGCCCTTGTCGTACACCAGGCCCAGCGTCCGGCTGGCGCCCTCGTCCGGCGCCCACAGCTCCGTGTCAACGCCCGCGGCCCACACCACGATGCGGTCGGCGATCTGCGGCGCGTCGTCCGCCCAGAACTCGGCGACCCAGGGGCTCGGCACGACGACGGCGTCGGCCCGCCTCCAGTCGACGTCGGCGATGTCGGTCGGTCGCATGCAGACGTTGGGGCCGACGACGATCCTCACGTCGGTCGCGGGACCAGGCCCCTGCAGGTGCCGCCGCAGGTGCGTGGGGCCGGAGAGCACGCCGACGCGATCGCCGCTGCGCAGCGGGAGGCCGTCGGAGCGGTCCACGAACACCGTTTGGCCGATTGCGTCGAGGCCGCGGAGGAGCCCGGCGGCGACCGCGTTCGGCCCGCGTGCCTCTGGGTGGCGGCGGAGGATCCGACGCGGCGGGCGCGGCTCGCGCAGGATGATGCGGCGCATTAGACTGCTCCGTCGCGGCGGCCGAGGTGCCACGCGCGCCCGGCCGCGACCGGACGCCAGGCGAGTGCCGCGACCTGCCTGCGAGCCGCCTGCCGCGCGGACGCCGAGTCCGGGGCGCGCAGCCAGCGCTCGACCATCAGCAAGGCGGCGCGGGGAAGGTGATCGCGATCGCTCAACCGTCCGGCGGAGCGGTCGTCATATACCACCAGCGGGTCGGGGAGTCGGAGGATGCCCAGGCCGTGATCCAGCAGGCGCAACCAGAGGTCGTAGTCCTCGACGCCCTGCCGACGCCGAGCCTCCGAGAACCCGCCGACGTGTCGCAGTGATCCGGTCGGCACGATCGCCGTCGAGGTGATGACCGGGTTCGCGATCAGCGCCTGCGCGAGGCCGAACCTGCACAGCGCCTCGTCCCCGAACCACCGTCGGGTGCCCCCCGCGAATGCATCGGCGCACACCACGACCCCGTCCGCCACGTGCGCGATCTGGCGCTCGAGCTTCTGCGGGAGCCACTCGTCATCGTCGTCGAGGAAGGCGGTCAGCCGGCCCTGGGCGATCGCTATGCCCCGGTTCCGCGACGGCCCGGGGCCGGACGGCGACTGGCGACCAGCGACCAGGCGGATCCGAGGGTCGCCACTCGCGAGCGCGGACACCATGGCGGACGTGTCGTCGTCCGATGCGTCGTCGCAGACGATCACCTCGAGCGGCGCATGCGTCTGCGCAAGCGCGCTCCTGATCGCGTGCGCGCAGCGATCCCGCCGGTTGCGCGTCGGGATCACCACGCTCACCGTCGGATCCGCGGCGTCTGTCACGTCGCGAACCGCGTGCCGTCGACCGCGACGAGGCCCGTCACGGGCGGCGACGGGTCGGTCGCCAACCCCCGGGAGCGGACGATCCCGCTCAGGACCGCTTCGATCGATGCCCCTGCGGCGAGACGCGGTAGCGAGGCCAGCAGGTCGTCCCGCAGCGGCTCGACGAGATCCGCGGGGACGCCGAAGCAGACGGTGCTCAGGTCGTCGCCGCGCCAGCGACCGGCGAATCGCGACGGGGCCGCGGGGGAGGGCGTGTCGATCAGCGTGTAGCGTCCGCTGATCTTCCACAGCCCGTCCGACGCCGCGTGCGACGCCATCGCGGTCAGCAGGAGCATGGCCTCGCCGAGGCCCTTGTGCGGGCTGGCGACCGCCCGCCCAACGGCAGACCCTGTGGGCAGGGCGACGGCCGTCGCGCCCGCGTGTTGGAGTTCCGCAATCGCCCGCGAGCCGGGATTCGAGGCGTCGAGCACCACGATCGGGGCCGGAGCGCACCGAACGCGTATCGAGGCGATCGTCTCGAGTGTCTGCGCGAGGCGCTCGCCCGGGGAGAACACGGAGCGCACCGGCGAGTACGAGAGGGGCCTGTCGCCCGTGCGGATTGTGCTCAGCACGAACCACGGCGGACCCGCGTGCGACGGTCCGCGCGCGGCGGCGAGGCCAGCAT
>JBEGMS010000023.1:0-4499 GCA_041182985.1 Actinomycetota bacterium | reverse complement strand
GAACCCCCACAGCCTGTTCGACCCGGGCCTGCAGCTGTCGTTCGCGGCGGTGGCGGGGATCCTGCTCGTGGCGCCGCGCACGCGGGCCCTGGCCGCGCTGACGCGGCTGCCGCACGTCGTGGCGGCGGCAGCGGCGGTGACCGCGGCCGCCACGCTCGCGACCGCGCCGATCAGCTGGTGGCACTTCGGACAGGTCGCGCTCGCCGCGTCGGTGCCGGCCAACCTCGCGGCCGCGCCGGCCGTGCCGCTGGTGCTGTGGACGGCGCTCGCCGCCGTGGCCGTCGACCCCCTCGCGCCGGCGGCCGCCCATGGCCTCGCCTGGTGCGCGCAGTGGCCCGCCGCCTGGATCGTGCTGTGCGCGCGCACGGGGGCCGCGCTCGGCGCGGCGGTGCCCGGCTGGGCCGTCGCGACGCTCGCCGGGGCGGCCTGCCTCGCCGCGGCGCGGCGGGTAGGATCCGGCCGTGGCCGCGCAGCCCCTCAGCCCCGCCTACCTGCTGATGGGGACGGACCGCGGCAAGGTGCGGCGCGCCGCCGAGCGGCTGCGCGGGCGCTTCCCCGCTGACGCCCTCGAGGTGCTGCCGGCGTCCGAGGTCGATCCCCAGGACGTGGCGCTCCTGTGCGCCCAGCAGGGCCTCTTCGCGAGCGACCGGCTGGTCGTCGTCGAGGGCATCGACGCCTGGGTCAAGCCGCGCCGGGCGGGCCGGCTCGATCCGATCGTCGCCTACGTGCAGGACCCGAGCCCGGGCACCGTGCTGCTCCTGATCGCCGACGCCCCGGCCGACCCGCGCAAGCCCGTCTGGCCCGACGACGACCCGCTGCTGAAGGCGGTGCGCAAGGCCGCGGGCAAGGAGGCGGTGCTGCGCTTCGACGCGCCCAAGAGCGCTGCCTTCGCGCGGCAGGAGGCCGAGCGGCTCGGGCTCGCCTTCGAGCCGGAGGCGATGGCCCGCTTCACCGACCTGCTCGGGGACCGCCCCGACGAGATCACGCGCGAGCTCGAGAAGCTCGCCACCTACGCGCCCGAGGGCCCCGTCGACCTGCCGCTCGCCGAGGCGATGGTGGCCGCCCGCCACGACGACGCGCCATGGGCGCTCCTCGACTGCGTGACGGAGCGCGACCGCCGGGGTGCCATCGGCGAGCTGGCCCGGCTGATGGCCGGCGACGCCGAGCCGCACCGCGTGCTGCCGCAGATCACGCGCCACGTCGAGCTCGTGCGGCGCACGGTGGAAATGGGGGAGCAGGGGCGGCCGTCGCGCGAGGCCCTGGCCAAGGAGCTCGGGGTGGCGCCGTTCCGGGCCGGCAAGATGCTCGCCGCCCTGGGCGTCTGGTCGCCGGCCGACGCGAGCCGGGCGCTCAGCCGCATGCACGAGGCCGACGCCGCGCTCAAGGGCATGTCGCGGATGCCGCCGGCCCTGGTGCTCGAGCGCGCGCTGGCCGAGAGCCTGTAGGGCGCCATCGCGGGCGCGGCGGCGCGTCGCGCTCCTTGCCCGTGCCGATATCCCTGCCTAAAATGCGCCGGTGCGCTGGCCCCTCGTCGTCGCCCTCGTCGCCGTCGTCGCGTTCGTCGCGTCGGCCACGACCGTCGGCGCGGAGCGGCTCATCACGGGAGCCGACATCAAGGACGGGTCGATCACCGGGCGCGACATCAAGCAGGGGTCGCTCGATTCCGACCACCTCGTGCGCAAGCACCGGAACCACGCCTACGTGGCCCACGCGAGCGGGCGGGCCGGGCGCGCCGCCACGGTGTGGACCACGGACGGCAAGCAGGTGAACCTCCTGACCGTCACCGTGCCGCCCGGTCAGTACGTCATCCAGGCCTCCGTCACGGCGACGCTCATGAACGTCAACGCGTACGCCTTCTGCTCCTTCACCGACTCCGCGAACGTCCTCAACGGGCGCAGCCCGACCGCGACGTGGCTGAACCAGGTCAACGCCCAGACGTGGATCCCGATGGCGGTCGTCGCCTCGGCGACCTACACGGGGCAGACCTCCATCAACCTCACCTGCGGCTCCCAGTTCGCCAGCGCGGGGATGAGCTCCGCGAGCCTGGTCGCCGAGCAGGTCAGTCTGGTCAGCTCGCAGCGGAGCTAGCGCGCCGCCGCGGCGCGGGCCCCGGTGCGCCTAGAATCACGACCCCCGGCGACGTGGCCGAGTGGCTAGGCAGCGGCCTGCAAAGCCGTCCACACCGGTTCGATTCCGGTCGTCGCCTCTGGGGTTCCGCCCGCCTCCCGGCCGCCCGTGATCGCGGGCCGGTCGGTGTCGGGCCTTCTTCCGGCAATCTCGGACAATATGTGCCGCCCGTTTCCTTCCGGATTCCGGCAATGAAATGGCCGCTGCGGGCTGGCAGCATGGCGGGTGCACCACCCCGTCTGGAGACACCGAAGCGGCATGAGCATCACCTGGATCATCATCATCGCGATGCTGGGAGCCGGCCTGGCCGCTCAGGCCTGGGTCCGGCGCGCCCACAAGAAGGGCAGTGACGTGCGCGTGTCGAGCGGCCTCACGGGGGCGCAGGCGGCCCGCGTCGTCCTCGACGGCGAGGGCCTCTCGTCCGTGCCGGTCGAGCGCGTCCCCGGCCAGCTGACCGACCACTACGACCCGCGCTCGCGCACCGTGCGCCTGAGCGAGTCGACCTTCGACCACCCGACCCCCGCGGCGCTCGCGATCGCGACCCACGAGGTCGGCCACGCGATCCAGCACGCGCAGGCGAGCGCCTTCTTCCGTCTGCGCTCGGCCGTCGCCCCCGCGGCCATGGTCGCGCAGTGGGGCTGGTTCGCGCTCCTCATGATCGGCGTCCTGCTCGGGGCCGTCGGCTTCGTCTGGATGGCGATCGCCGTGTACCTGATCGTCATCGCCTTCCACGTCGTCACCCTGCCCGTCGAGTTCGACGCCTCCCGGCGGGCCGGGCAGCTGATGCAGCGCTACCAGCTGGTCACGGCCGGCGAGGCGCAGCAGACCAAGTCCGTGCTGACCGCAGCGGCCAGCACCTACGTTGTCGCGGCGATCTCCAGCGTCGCGCTTCTACTCGCGTACGTCCTCCCCATGCTCGGCGGGCGCGAGTAGATCCAATGCGATGAGCGGTCCCTACACCGCTGATCGCGTGACCGGCCGCCGCGTCGTCCTGGACCGCTCGGATCGGGACGGCGCGGCGCTCGCCGTTCTGCTGGCCGGGCGCGGGGCCGATGTGGTCATCGCCGACTCGGCCCCGGCCGTCGATCCGCCCGCGGGCTGCCGGCTCGAGCGGGACCCCGTGCGCGCCGTCGAGCGCGCCGACCTGCTGCTCGCCGACTGCTGGACGGGGGAGACGGCACCCCACGTGGTGCGCGCCCGCGAGCGCGGCATCCCGGTCGGCTCGCTCGCCGATCTCGTCCTGCACGAGGCGCTCTGCCCGGTGGTCGGGGTGACGGGCACGGCGGGCAAGACGATGGCCACGCGCCTGATCGCGCACCTCGCCGCTGACGCCGGCCTGCGGGTGCACGTGCCGCCCACGGGCCGCGCGGAGAACGCCTGGCCGAGCGCCGACACGCTCGCGCTCCTCGCCGCCGGGCCGGCTCCGGACCTGATGGTGCTCGAGCTGACCAGCACGCATCTGGCCTACGTCTCGACCTCGCCGCGCCACGCCGTCGTCACCGCGCTCTGGCCCGATCACGTGGAGCTGCACGGGGGCGAGGGCCTGTACATCGCGGCCAAGCAGCGGATCCTCTCGCGCCAGCCCGCCGACGCCACCGCCGTCCTGCCGCTCGGCGAGACGCGCATCGCCGCGAAGCCCGGCGTGCGCACGACGCGCTTCTCGGGCGCCGTGCCCGTGCCGGGCGGGGTCGGGGTGCGCGACGGCGTGCTCGAGGACGCCACCGGCGACGCCGTGCGCGCCCTCGCCGACCTCGAGCGGCAGCCGCTCGCCCCGTTCCTGTGGGGCAACGTCGCCGCCGCCCTGGCCTGCGTGCGCTCGTCCTTGCTCCTCGACGTGTCGCCCGGGGACGCGCTGGCTGCCTTCGCGCAGCCCGCCTGGCGCGGGGAGGAGATCGCGCGCGTCGAGGGCACCGCGATCCTCCACAACGGCATGGCGGCGACGCCCGCCAAGGCGGCGGCCTTCCTGCACGGCGTCCGCGATCGCTCGACGACCCTGATCCTCGGAGGGCTGGTGGAGTCGAGCGCGGGGGAGGTGCACGCATCCGCGGCCGAGCAGCGGATGCTGCGTGACGCCTGCGGCGAGGCCGCGCGCGCGGCCCATCGCGCCATCCTCGTCGGCCCCGCCGCCTCGCGCCTGGCGCCGCTCCTCGCCGCCGCGGGACTCGACCGCATCGAGATCGGGCCCGACCTGCACTGGGCGGTCGGGGAGGCGCTGCGCGACTGCGGCGACGCCGAGGCGGTCGCGTGGGTGCCGATGTACCCCGTCGAACTCGCGGACCGCGAGGCCTTCGGGGAGCTCGTGGCGAGCGCCGCCCGCGGCGCGGGCCTCGCCCACGAGGTCGGCTCGCGCTAGGGCGCCTGCGAAACGCCCG
>JBEGMS010000022.1:0-8838 GCA_041182985.1 Actinomycetota bacterium | reverse complement strand
CGAGGAGGACGCCGCCGGCGGCCTCCGGATGGATGAACGCGACCTGCATCCCGAACAGCCCCTGGCGGGGCTCGGGGTCGATCATCTCGACGCCGGCGGCGACCAGGCGGCGGCACTCGGCGGCGAGGTCCCCGACCTCGTAGGCCACGTGGTGCATGCCGGGGCCGCGCTTGTCGAGGAACTTGCCGACCGGCGTATCCGGCCCGAGCGGCGCGACCAGCTCGATCATCGGACCCTCGGGGGTGCGGACCGCCAGGGCGCGCGTGCCCATCTCCTCGGAGTCCTGGCCGTGGTCGACGACCGACCCGATCAGCAGGCCGTACGTCTCCGCTGCGGCCTCGAGGTCCGGCACGGCGATGCCGAGGTGGTGGATCCCGATGGCGCCCTGCACGGCGGGAAGCCTATCCGAGGCGGGTCACACCACGCGCTCGAGGCGCGGGTTCGGCAGCGGCTCGCGACCGCGCTTGCCGCCCGCCCGCCCGTCGACCATCACGACGTCGGCCGTGAAGTCGCAGGCGCCGCGGATCAGCGCGGAGCCCACGCCGTACGAGTCGACCGGCACGCCCTCGGCCTCGAACGCGCGGATCTTCTCCGCCGTGAATCCGCCCGACACGACGATGCGGACGCCGGCGTGGCCCGCCGCGTCGAGCGCGTTGCGGACGTTCCAGACCAGCTGGGGGTTGACCCCGCGCGGGTCGAAGCGGCCCATCATGTCCCACAGCGAGCGGTCGACCATCGTGCCGGAGGTGTCGAGGCGGACGCCCCAGAGGCGGTCGCCGAGGGCGTCGGCGACCCGCAGCGCGGTGGCCACGCAGTCGTTGTCGAAGTCGACGAGCACGACCAGGTTCTGCCCCGGGTCGGAGCAGCGGGCGAAGGCCTCGGCCGCGGCGACCGTGTCGCCGTGGTACGCGGCGATCAGCCCGTGCGGGACGGTGCCGAGGCCGCGGTCGCCCCACCACGCCGCCTGGGCGTCCGTCGAGACGCCGATCGCGCCGGCGATGTGGGCCGCGTAGCCGTCGCCCGTCTGCACGCGGTAGTGGTCGTGCCGCGCCGGGAAGTACATGATCGGCTTCGGCGCCGCCGCCTGCACGACCTCGCGCACGTTCGTGGCGACGAGGCTGCGGCGGGCGAGGCTGCCGAGGTAGACGGTCTCGAGGTGGCAGAAGTGCGCGTAGTCGCCCTCGATCGTGAGGACGCTCTCCCACGGCTCGATCTCGTCGCCGTCGTAGAGCGCGTGCACGACGAGGCCCTCCCAGCCGGGCTCCCAGCTGCCGTCGTCGCGCATCAGGCCCGCGCACTCGCGCAGCACGGCGAGCGCCTCGTCGACGCCGCCGAGCACCGCGGACCGGCGCGTGAAGACCTGCACGAGCACGCGCGGGCGGTGCTCGTCGCGCTCCAGCACCCTCTGGGTGTGGTTGAAGTAGGCGTCCGAGTACCAGCCGGTGCGGATCTTCTCGACCGGGAGGTCGAAGATCTCGGACGGGAGGCGGGTCTGCGTGACGCGGGGAAGGACGCTCATGGTCGGGCGATCCGGTGCGCGGGATGGTACAGGCGATCGCCGGTGCGCCATAGTTCAGGGCGATGGCGGACCTCACCCCGCTCCCCCGCTCGGGCTTCCGGGAGATGCCGTGGGCCAACGGCCTCGGCACGACGCGCGAGATCGCGATCGACCCGGAGCCGGGTGCGAGCGGGGCGCCGTTCCGCTGGCGGCTGTCCATGGCGGACCTCGCCGGGCCCGGTCCCTTCTCCGAGCTCGCGGGCGTCGACCGGATCCTCGTGCTGCTCGCGGGCGACGGCGTCGTGCTGCACGTCGCCGGCCGCGAGCCCGCGCCGCTCGGGCGCCACGGCCTGATCGCCTTCCCCGGCGATGTGCCCACGCACCTCGAGATGCCGCCGGGGCCCGGCCGGGACCTCAACCTGATGTGGGACCGCGACCGGGCGACCGGGCAGGTCGACGTGCTCGGGTCAGGCGCGGCGCTCGCGCTCGACGCGCCGCTCGCCTTCGCCGTGGCGGTCGGCGGCCCGGCCCGGGTCGAGGTCGACGGCACCACGGCCGACCTCGGGGCCGAGGACGCGCTGCGGATCGACGCCGGGCGGGCGCTCGCGGTCCTGGCCGGCGAGCTCTACGTGGCGCAGGTCGGCTAGCCGGCGAACGCGCCGTCGTCGATCGCGCGCGCGACGGCGGCGACTTCGGCGGCCATGCTGCGGTCGGCGACCAAAGGCGGTGAGAGCGCCCGCACCTTCGCGTGCTCGGCCTCGAGCAGGGGGCCGGAGCGCAGCGGCCGACGCAGCTCGAAGCCCTGGGCGGCGGCGAGCAGCTCGATCGCCACGACGTGTCGGGCGAGGTCGAGGACCTGGAGCGCCTTCAGGCCGGCGGTGGCGCCCATCGAGTTGAAGTCCTCCTGCCCGGCACTCGTCGGCAGGCTGCCGACGCCGGCGGGGTGCGCGAGCACGGCCATCTCGGCGACGAGGCTGGCCGCCGTGTACTGGGCGATCATCAGGCCCGACTCGGTGCCCGGCTCGGCGATCAGGAACGGCGGCAGCGAGAACTCGTCGCCGCGGCCGTCCATCAGGCGGTAGGTGCGCCGCTCCGAGAAGGCGGCGAGCTCCTGGACGGCGATCGTGAGGACGTCGAGCGGGAGCGAGAGCGGCTGGCCGTGGAAGTTGCCGCCGGAGACCACGTCGCCCTCGGCCGGGAAGAGCAGCGGGTTGTCGGTGACGGCGCCCAGCTCGGGCTCGACCGCCGCCGTGCAGTAGTCGAGGGCCTCCCCCACCGCCCCGAGCACCTGCGGGATGCAGCGGAGGGTGTAGGCGTCCTGCACGCGGTGGCAGCCGGCGTGGCTCTGCAGCATCTCGGAGCCCGCGATCAGGTCCCTCACCCGGGCGGCCACGGAGGCCTGGCGGGGGCGCCGGCGCAGCGCATGCAGGCGCTCGTCGAAGGGCGCCAGCGAGCCGAGGAGCGCGTCGAGCGACATCGCGGACGCGACCTCGGCGGCAGCCAGGAGCCGCTCGGCCTGGCCGAGGGCGAGCACGCCGATCGCCGCCATCAGGTGCGTGCCGTTGAGGAGCGCGAGGCCCTCCTTCGGGCCGAGCTCGATCGGGTCGACGCCGGCCGCGGCGAGCGCGGCCGCCCCGTCGGCCTCGGCGCCGTCGGGCAGGAGCGCACGGCCCTCGCCGATCAGGACCTGGGCGAGGTGCGCGAGCGGCGACCTCGCCCCGCTCGCGCCCACGGAGCCGCGCGACGGCACGACCGGGGTGACGCCCCGGTCGAGCAGCGCGAGGAGCGCCTCGACGATCTCGGGCCGCACCCCCGAGTGGCCGCGGGCGAGCGACGCCGCGAGCAGCACCATCATGCCCCGCACGACGGGGACGGGCAGCGGATCGCCGACGCCGACGGCGTGGCTGCGGACGATGTTGCGCTGCAGGTCGGAGAGGCCGCTGTCGGGGATGCGCACCGACTCGAGCGAGCCGAAGCCGGTGGTCACGCCGTAGACCGGCTCGCCGGCGCCGGCGAGCCGCGCGATCAGGGCGGACGCCTCGTCGAGGCGGCGACGGCCCTCGGCGCCGAGCTCGACGCGGGCCCGGCCGAGAGCGACGGCCTCGACCTCGCGTCGGGCGAGGGACCCGCCGTCGAGGGTGATCAGAGCGCCGGTCACGTGCGCATCATGACGCGGTCGCCACCGTCTGGGCGAAGACCCCGTCGATCAGCGCCACGGGATCGTCCGACGAGGCGATCCAGCCCGCCTCGGTCGCGAGGCCGGCGACGAGCCCGGCCACCGTGTCGTGGTACTCGCCGCCGGGGAACAGCTCCACCGCGTTCTGGGCGACGTCGTAGATCGAGGTGCCCTCCAGCGCGGCCAGGGCGTCCTCGGCGTCACCACCCTGGATCGTGCCGACGCGGGCGCCGATGCGCTCGGGGTCGTCCCGGTCGAGCAGGTAGACGTCCTGCCACGCGCGCACGACGGCGAGCATCTGCCCGGGGCGCTCCTCGGCCACGCCGTCGCGTGCGACGAGGACCCGGGACACGAGCCCCGGCCGCTCGCCGGCGGCGCGGACCAGCACGAGCCCGGGCTCGACCCCCTGCGCGAGCCGCGCCTGCGGGCCCGTGATGACGGCGGCGTCGACGTCGCCCCGCACGAGCGGCATGCCGGGGTCGACGCCGTCGGTGGGCACCGCCTCGATGTCGTCCATGGTCAGGCCGGCCTCCGCCAAGGCGTCGCGCAGGACGAGCTCGCCGTCACCCCCGGGCTGGTAGGCCACGCGCCGACCTGCGAGGTCGGCGGGTGCCTCGATGCCATCGGCGGCGAGGATCACGTCCTCGGTCTTCGAGGAGGTCAGGAGCAGGATGATCCGCACGGGGATGCCCTCCTCGGCGAGCATCAGCGCCTGCTCCGTCGAGACGACCGCGAGGTCGGCCTCGCCGCTCCGCAGCTGCTCCGCGACGTCCGCCTCGTCCTCGGCGGGGGAGAAGCGGGCGCCGATGCCCTCGCGCGCGAACTGGCCCTCCGCCCCGGCGACGCGCAGCAGGCCGAGGCCGAGCGACGGCGTCCCGGTGATCCGCAGGAGCCCCGGCTCGGGCGGGAGCGCGGGGTCGAGCGGCGACGGCGGGATCGTGACGGTCAGCGGGTCGAACGTCGACGTTCCGGGCGGCGCGGCCGCCTCGCCGAGCCGTCCGCAGCCCGCGACGAGGACCGCGACGGCGAGCGCGCAGGCGGCGAGGAGGAGGGCGCGGCGGCGGGGGCGTCCGGACGGCACGGACGAATCATGCCGCGACCCGGCCCGGCGCGCGGATCCGTCACACTACGGCGGCGATGGCGACCCGCCCGGACTTCTCGCTGACCGCCTCCCCGGGACGGCGACTGCCGCTCGCGGTGCGCGGCGAGGGCTGCCGGATCTGGACGGACGACGGCACCGAGTACCTCGACGCCTGCGGCGGCGCGATGGTGATGAGCCTCGGCCACGGCCATCCCCGCCTCGTCGAGGCGCTCAAGCGGCAGGCCGATCGCCTCACCTTCACGTACCGCTTCTCGTTCTCGAACGAGCCGATGGTGGAGCTCGCCGAGCTGCTGCGCGAGGTCTCGCCGATGCCGCGCTCCTGGGCCTTCTTCAACTCGTCGGGCTCGGAGTCCGTCGAGTCGGCGATGCACCTCGCCCTGATGCACTGGCAGGCGCGCGGCGAGCCGCAGCGCACCCGCTTCGTCTCGCGCTGGCCCTCGTACCACGGCAGCACCGTCGGCGCGCTCGGCCTGTCGGGCACGGCCCGCCGCGCGCCGTTCGAGGCGCTGCTCGACGAGGACGCGGTGGCGTACGCCCCGATGAGCGACATCCGCTCCGGCCTCGGACCGGAGGAGGAGACAGCCCGCGGGCTCGCCGAGCTCGAGGCCGCGATCCTCGAGCGCGGCCCCGAGACCGTCGCCGGCGTCTTCCTCGAGCCGATCACGGGCGCGAGCGCAGCCGCCGTCGTCCCGCCGGACGGCTACCTGCAAGGCGTGCGCGAGCTCTGCGACCGGCACGGCGTCCTGATGATCTGCGACGAGACCATCACCGGCTTCGGCCGCACGGGCACCTGGTTCGGGGTCGAGCAGTGGGGCGTCGCCCCCGACGTGATCACCTTCGCCAAGGGCGTCACCAGCGGCGTCGTCCCCTTCTCCGGGATGCTCGTGACCGGCGATGTGGCCGACGTCCTGATGGAGAGCCCGGAGGGCTTCCCCGTCGGCCACACGTTCTCCGGCTACCCGCTCGGCTGCGCCGTTGGCGCCGAGATGGTGCGCGTGATCCGCGACGAGGGCATCCTCGACAACGCCCGCCTGATGGGCGAGCGCCTGCGCGCCGGCCTCGAGCGGGTCGCCGCCGGCAGCCCGCACGTCGGCCAGGTCCGCGGCCTCGGGCTCCTGCAGGGCATCGAGCTCGTGGAGGACCGCACGGGCCTCGAGCCGCGCCCCGGGGCGGCCGCCCGCGTGGCCGACGCGGCCCGCGAGCGGGGGCTGATGATCTACTGCTGCCCCACCGCGCTCGGCGGTCGCGTGATCCAATGCGTCATGCTTGCCCCACCGCTGAACATCTCGGCGGATGATGTGGATGAGATCCTCGACCGCCTCGAACCCGCGATAGGAGCAGCATGACCGAGCCCGACGACCCCGCAGCCATGTACCGCGCCGCCGTGGACGTCGCGCTGACGGGCGACGTCGGCATGGCGCCCGACTTCGACCGGCACCTCCAGGAGGAGGTGTGGCGGCTGCTCTGCTCGGACCGCGACCGGCTGCTCACGTTCTGCCAGCGGATGGGCCTCGTGGTGGGCAAGCTGACGACCCGGCAGACGCTGAAGAGCGACAAGCCGATCTTCGAGCTGATCGTCCACGGCGACGACGCCGACACCGTCCGGCAGCTGGCCGGCCGGGACCGCCCGCTGCGCTGACCGAGCGGGCCGGGCGCGTACGATCCGCGTGTGTCCCGCCGCCCCGTCGTCATCAAGCTCGGCAGCTCCACGCTCGTCGACGAGCGCGGCCGCCTGCGCCGCAGCCGCCTCGACCGCATCGCCGGCGAGATCGGGGAGCTCGCGGCCGACACCCCGATCTGCATCGTCTCGTCCGGCGCGATCGCGCTGGGCCTCGGCCGGCTCGGACGGGCCGACCGGCCGACCGCCGTCGCCGATCTGCAGGCGGCCGCCGCCGTCGGCCAGGCCGTGCTCCAGCAGTCGTGGCAGCGCGCGCTCGGGCGCGCGGGCCGCACGACCGCGCAGGTGCTGCTCGCGGCCGGCGACTTCGAGCGCCGCGAGTCCTACCTCAACGCCCGCACCACCCTCGAGACGCTGCTCGACTGGGGCGTGACGCCGATCGTCAACGAGAACGACTCGACGGCCACGCAGGAGATCACCTTCGGGGACAACGACGCGCTCGCCGCGCAGGTCGCCGTGCTCCTGGGCGCGCGCCTGCTCGTGCTGCTGACCGACCAAGAGGGCCTCTACACCCGCGACCCGCGCCACCCCGATGCCGCGCTCGTCCGCGAGGTGCCGGACCGGTCCGCGCTCGAGGGCGTCGACACCGGTGCCGCGGGATCGGCGTGGGGCTCGGGCGGGATGCGCTCGAAGGTCGTCGCCGCGGAGATGGCGCGCGCCGGCGGCGCCGGCTGCGTGATCGCCAACGGCGGCCGCTCGGGCGCGATCCGAGCCGCGATCGCGGGCGAGTCCGTGGGCACGCGCTTCCCGGCCAAGGACCGCGCGGCCTCCTCGTACAAGCTGTGGCTGCGCTACGGCCTGCAGACGCCGGGCCGGATCGAGGTCGATGCGGGCGCCCGCCGCGCCCTGGCGGAGGACGGCGCGTCGCTCCTGCCCGTCGGCATCCGCGCGGTGCACGGCCGCTTCGCGGCCGGCGACGGCGTCGAGATCGTCGACCCCACGGGCGCGCCGGTCGCGCGCGGCATCGCGGAGATCGGCCACGCCGAGCTGCGCCGCCTCGCCGGCAGCCGCGGCGGGGAGGTCGCGGTGCACCGCGACCGCCTCGTCCTCGTCGACGACTGAGCGGCCCGCCCACGGCCAGCGGATATCCTGCGGTCGATGGCCACGGCCTCCCACTCCGAGATCGGCCTGCGCGGCCGCGCCGCCGCCCGCATCGTGCGCGCCGCCCCCACGGCGGACCGCGACGCGGCGCTGGAGGCGATCGCCCGCCGCCTCGAGGCGGACGCCGACGCGATCCTCGCCGCCAACGCCGAGGACGTCGCCGAGGCCGTGGCCGCGGATACGCCGGCCGCCCTCGTCGACCGCCTGACGCTCGACGCGGACCGCCTCGCGGCGCTCGCCGCCGCCGTCCGCGACGTCGCGGGCCTCGACGACCCGGTCGGGCGCATCGTCGAGGACCGCGTGCTGCACAACGGCCTCGAGCTGTCAAAGGTGCGCGTCCCGATCGGGCGCGTGCTGGTCGTCTACGAGGCGCGGCCCAACGTCACCGTCGACGTCGCCGCCCTCTGCGTCAAGTCCGGCAACGTCGCGCTCCTGCGCGGCTCGGCGTCGGCGCGGCGCACCAACGCCGCGCTGGCCGGGGCGGTGCGCGGCGGCCTCGCCGACGCGGGGCTGCCGGAGGACGCCGTGATCCCCGTCGAGGGCTCGCGCGAGGACCTCGGCGAGCTCGTGGCCGACGCCGGCGCCGCCGACATCGTCGTCCCGCGCGGCGGCGAGGCCCTCAAGGACTTCCTGCTCGAGCGCAGCCGGATCCCCGTCCTCGCGGCGGCCGGCGGCAACTGCCACGTCTACCTCGATGCGGACGCGGACGCGGAGATGGCGGTCGCGATCGCGGTCAACGCGAAGGCCCAGCGGCCCGGCGTCTGCAACGCCGCCGAGACCCTGCTCGTGCACCGGGACCGCCTCGACCTCCTGCCCGCCGTCCTCGGGGCCCTGCACGACGCCGGGGTCGAGCTGCGTGGCGACGAGCGCAGCCGCGAGGCGGCCGGCTTCGAGATCGCCGCGGCCACGGAGGAGGACTGGGGCACCGAGTACCTCGACCTCGTCATGGCCGTGCGCGTCGTCGACGACCTCGACGCGGCGCTCGACCACATCGACCGCTACTCGACGGGCCACTCCGAGGCGATCGTCACCGACTCGATCGAGGCGTCGCGGCGCTTCGTCGACGGCGTCGACTCCGCCTGCGTCTACGTCAACGCCTCGACGCGCTTCACCGACGGCGGCGAGTACGGCATGGGCGCGGAGGTCGGCAACTCGACCGCGCGGCTGCACGTGCGCGGCCCGATCGGCCTCGAGGACCTGACCACGACGAAGTACGTCGTGATCGGCGCGGGGCAGACGCGCGGATGAGCGCGGGCGAGCGCCAGGGCGGTGCGGGCGACGCC
>JBEGMS010000021.1:0-11715 GCA_041182985.1 Actinomycetota bacterium | reverse complement strand
TACGAGCACGTCGGCGGCGACCTCTTCGCCGCGGGCCTCAACTCGCTCGGCAAGGACGGCCGCCTCGTCACCTGCGGCGGCCACTCCGGCGAGGTCGTGCCGCTCGACATCATCCCGCTGTTCCGGATGCAGTGGCAGATCATCGGCTCCTTCACCTACACGAAGGGCGAGTACGAGACCGTCATGCAGATGTGCCACGACGGCCGCCTCACGCCGCTCGTCGACACGCAGGTCCCGCTCGACGACATCCGCTCGGCCTTCGAGCGCATGGAGAGCCGCGGGCACTTCGGCAAGATCGTGGTCGTGCCGTGATCGCACGCGAGCTCGCCGGGTGGGTCCTCGGGCTGCGCTACGAGGACATCGACCCGGAGACGGAGGCCTACTGCCGGGAGCTGGTCCTCGACCACCTCGGCACGGCCGCCCGCGGCGGCGTCATGGAGAACATGCCCAGCGTCGACGCGGCGCTCGCCGCGATGGGCGCGGGGGAGGGCTCCGTCCTCACCGCCGTCGTCGGCAAGGCGCCGGCGCGCCCCGAGTGGGCCCTGTTCACGAACTCGATCGCGGCCCACTCCGTGGAGCTCGACGACACCCATTCGGCGTCGTCCCTGCACCCGGCGGTCGTCGTGATCCCGGGCGCCATGGCGGCGGCCGAGGTCGAGGGCTCTTCGGGGCGCGAGCTGATCGCGGCGATCGTGGCCGGCTACGAGGTGGCCTGCCGCCTCGGGCGCGCCCTGACCGCCAAGGAGGTCTACGCCAAGGGCTTCCACCCGACGGCGATCGTGGGGCCGTTCTCGACCGCCGCGGCGGTCGGCAAGCTGATCGGCCTGACGGAGGAGCAGCTCGCGCACGCGTTCGGCATCGCCGCCTCGCAGGCCGCGGGCCGCACGGAGTTCCTGTCGGAGGGCGCCTGGACGAAGCGCCTGCATCCCGGCTGGTCGAGCCACGCGGGCTACGTCGCCGCGCGCCTCGCCCAGCAGGGCTTCACCGGGCCGCTGATGCCCTTCGACGGCCGCGACGGCCTCCTGCGCGGCTACGGCTCCGAGGAGAACCTCGCGCGCCTCACGCAGGGCCTGGGCCAGCCGTTCGAGCTCGCGATCACGAGCGTCAAGCCGCACGCCTGCTGCCGCTACAACCAGGGCCCGATCGACCTCGCGCTCCAGCTGCGCGCCGAGCACGGGATCGGCCCCGACGACGTCGAGTCGATCGAGGTCGGCGTGGTGTCGGCGGCGATCGGCATCGTCGTCGAGCCCCGCGAGCGCAAGGTGCGCCCGACGAACGACGTCGACGCGCAGTTCTCGCTGCCGTACGCCGTCGGCCTCGGGATCGCCAAGGGGCAGGCATCGCTCGACGAGTACGCCACCGAGGCGCTCGGCGACGCGGCGGTGCTCGCGGTCGCGGAGCGGACCCACGCGGTGGTGCGCCCCGAGCACGACGCGCGCTTCCCGGACCTGTGGCCGTGCGACATGACGATCACCACGACGGACGGCCGCACGCTGACCGCGTCGCTCGAGCACGCCAAGGGCGACCCGGAGAACAAGCTCGGCTACGACGGCATGTGCGCGAAGTTCCGGGCGCTGGGGGCGTCGGTCTTCGACGACGCCCAGATGGACGCGATCATCGCGGCCGTTGACGACCTCGCCGACGGCGGCATCGCGCCGCTCGCGGCGGCCGTCACCCGGCGCTGAGACGGAGGGCGGCGGGCCCCGGCCCGCCGCCCCCTAGTCGTAGCGCTCGATGGTCGGCCGGCCGTCCGGCGCCTCCCACGGCGCCCGGCTCGCCCACCAGATGTGCGCCTCGAACGGGATGCCCGCGGCGTCGTCGAGCGATCCGGCGGTCAGGTACATCCGCGGGTCGTCCGGGACCCGGAACAGCAGGTACGAGCCGCAGGTCGGGCAGAACCCGCGCTCCCCGTGCGTCTCGCTCGTCGGCCCCGGGAACCAGCGCAGATCGTCGGCGCCCGCGGTCAGCGCGAAGCCCTCGAGCGCGCACGACGTGTGGGCCGGGGTGCCGCCGGACGTGGCGCGGCACTCCGAGCAGTGGCAGATCGTGATCGCCGTCAGCGGCTCGGCCGCGCGGTAGCGGATCCGGCCGCACAGGCAGCCGCCCTCCCGATGATCCGCAGCGGCCACGGGGCGGACGCTAGCCCGCCGGGCGGACGGGCCCGCAGACGCGAAGGGCCCCCGTCCCGCCGGTCGGCGGAACGGGGGCCCCGGTGTCGCGTCTCAGTCGCCGCTGGCGGCGGCGGGCGTCATCGACGGGGCGTCGACGCCGCTTCCGTCCTCCTCGACCGCGCGCGTCTTCTTGCGCCCGGTCAGGCCGCTGACCACCAGGAACAGGGCGATCAGCAGGAAGGACAGGAGGATCGTCACCACGCCGAGCGAGTACACGTACGGTCGGAGCACCGACGCCGTGGTGATGATGTAGAGCTGCAGGGGCAGCGTGTTGATGGTGCCCGAGACGAGGAACGTGCGCTCGAACTCGTTGAGGGCCAGCGTGAAGCCGAACAGCCCCGCGCCGAACACGCCCGTCCAGATCAGCGGCAGCGTGACCTCGCGGAAGGTCGTCACGTTGGACGCCCCCAGGTCGCGAGCCGCCTCCTCCGCACGCGCGTCGTAGCGGTTGAAGATCGACATCATCACCAGGAAGCCGAACGGCAGCGCCCAGACGGTCTGGACGCCGATGATCGGCAGGTACCCGATGGTGCCCTCGCCCTTCTGGATCCCGACGTAGTAGAGCAGGAACGACAGGCCCAGCGAGAGCAGGAGGCCGGGCGTCATCAGGCTCAGCAGGATCGCGTAGAAGAGCGCGCCCGAGCCCCGGAACTGGCGCCGGAACGCCATGCCCAGGGTGAGCGACAGGACCGCGGTGATCACGGCGACGATCAACGACAGCCAGAGCGACTTCCCGATGCCCTCGCGGACCGCGACCATCACGCTCATCGACGAGTTGAGCTCCGAGTACCAGTGGAAGGAGAAGAGCTCCTTCGCCGGCAGGGTCATGCTGCCCGTCGTGCCCTGCAGGGAGAGGACGGCCATCGCGACCATCGGCCCGTACATGAACACCACGAAGAGCAGGAAGTAGACCGTCAGGACCGGCTTCGACCGCTGGATCGGCAGCAGGACCATGGCGGCGAACGGGATCACGAGGATCGCGACCCCGATGATGTACCAGAGCCACGTCATCACACGACCTCCCGGATCTTGGAGAAGCGCAGGAGGATCGCGACCCCGATCGTCATCACCGCGACGAGGATCGTCGCCCCGGCCGCCGCGGTGGGCAGGTCGGGCAGCTTGTAGTAGTCGTACACCAGGGTGCCGACCGACTGGATCGTGCCGCCGCCGATCAGGCGCACCGTCGCGAACTCGCCCATCACGAGGACGAAGACGAAGATGCAGCCGATCAGGACGCCGGGCAGGCTGAGCGGGAGGATGACCTCCCGGAAGACCTTCGCCGGCGTCGCCCCGAGGTCGCGTGCGGCCTCGATCGCGGAGTTGTCCAGCGTGGCGAGCTGGAAGAAGATCGGCGTGACCATGAACAGCACGTACAGCTGGACCAGGGCCAGGATGATCGCGAAGTTCGAGTACAGCAGGGCGTCGATCGGCTCGGCGCGGACGCCGATCACCTCCACGAGGAAGTAGTTGATGACGCCCTGGCGGCCGAGCACCGGCAGCCAGGCCACGATGCGCACGACGTACGCGACCCAGAACGGGGCGAGCACGAACACGAACAGCGCGATCTGGTATCGGATCGACTTGACGCCGCGGGCCAGGAAGTACGCGATCGGGTAGCCGATCAGGATGCACAGCCCCGTCACGACGAGCGCCCGGATGATCGTGTCCTTGAGCGTGTCGAGGTAGACCGGGGTCTGGAAGAGCTTCGTGTAGCCCTCGGTGGTGAAGGCGAACGGCTCGAAGCCGACCGGCGTCTTCTGCCAGACGGACACGAGCACGATCATCACCAGCGGCGCGATCAGGAACAGGAGCAGCCAGATCGTGCCGGGGGCCACCCAGGCGAGGGTGACCAGCGGGGTGCGTCGCGGGCCCGTGGTGGCGTGCACGGCGACCGCCGAGCCGCCCGTCAGGGACTCGGCCTCCTCGACCTCGCGCTTGGCCTCCTCGAGCGCCGCGTGCTTGGCGTCGTCACTGCTCAAGGAGATGACCGTCCTCGATCGCCCAGGAGGCGGTGACGTCCTTGCCCTCGTAGGCCCGGATCTCGGTGTAGCGCTCCTCGGGGACCTTGGCCATGAACGGCTGCCCGTCCAGGTCGAGGTGCAGCTTGACCGAGTCGCCGAGGTACTCCGCGAAGTCGAGCCGGACCTTGACGCCGTTGACGGCGGGGACCGCGTCCGTGGAGACCTTGACCGCGTTCGCGCGGATGGCCATCGAGCCGGGCTGGCCGGCCGTGCCGGAGCCCGTGACCTCGACCTTGCCGTGCGGCGTGTCGATCACGACGTTGCCGCCGTTGGCGCCGGAGACGGTGCCGTGGAAGACGTTGTTGTCGCCCATGAACTTGGCGACGAACTCGTTGCGGGGATGGCGGGCGAGCTCCTCGGGGGTGCCGACCTGCTGGATGACCGCGTCGCCCATCACGACGATGCGGTCGGCCATCGACAGCGCCTCCTCCTGGTTGTGCGTCACGTGGATGAACGTGATGCCCAGCTCGCGCTGCAGCGCGCGCAGCTCGACGCGCATCTTCATCTGCAGCAGGCGGTCGAGGTCGCCGAGCGGCTCGTCGAGCAGGATCGCCTTCGGGCGCGTGACGAGCACGCGGGCGAGGGCGACGCGCTGCTGCTGGCCGCCGGACAGCTCGCGCGGCTTGCGGTCCATCATCTTGGTCAGGCCGACGAGGTCGATCGCGGCCTTGGCCTGCGCCTCGCGCTCGGCCTTGTCGACGCCCTGCATCTTGAGGCCGAAGGCCACGTTCTGCAGGACGGACTTGTGCGGGAACAGGGCGTAGTGCTGGAACACCGTGGTGATCGGGCGCTGGGCCGGCGCGACGCCGTTCATCAGCTCGCCGTCGATCGTGATCGTGCCGCTCGACGGGTCGTCGTGACCGCCGATCATTCGCAGCGTCGTCGTCTTGCCGCAGCCCGAGGGGCCGAGGAACACGACGTACTCGCCGTTCTGCACGTGGAGGTTGACGTCGGACACGGCGACGACGTCGCCCGGGAAGACCCGGAAGACGTCCTTCAGCACAAGACCGGATTGCTCGTCGGACACCCTGGTTACCGTCTTTCGCTCGGAGAGAAGTGGAGGGGCGGCCGAAGCCGCCCCTCCGTGGTCGTTCTCGGCAGGTGAACGCCTAGGCGCTCTTGAACTCCTGCCACTTCTGGGTCAGGTAGTCGGCCTCGTCCATGCGGGAGTTCCACACGGCGAAGTTGCCGCACCGCTCCTCGTACGAGCCACCGTCGCGGACCTCGCCCTCCATGATCGTCGGCTGGCCGAACGGATCGTTGAGGGTCGTGGTGGCGGCGGCGCCGTCGAGGTAGTAGCCCTGGTAGGCCTCGCCGTCGGGGAAGGCCCCGAGCCCCTCGTAGGAGGAGTTGATGACGGCGTTGTAGTAGCCCTGGGCGGCCATGATGCCGGCCGGCTCGGGCGTGTTCCACCAGTTCAGGTACGCCATCGCGGCGGCCTGCTTGGACGGATCGTCGGCAACGTGCGAGAAGATCGAGTTGCCGCCACCCCAGCCGCGGTAGCCCTCCGTCGGCGCGGCGTAGCGCACCGGGAAGTCCTGCGCCTGGAGCAGGGAGACCGCCGGGGACCACATGGACTCGACGAGGACCTCGCCGGAGCTCATGAAGTTGACGGACTCGTCGAAGGTGGCCCAGAACCCGCGGAACCAGCCCTCCTTCTTCTTGGAGATCAGGAACGACATGATCTCGTCGATCTCCTCCTTCGTCATGTTGCCCTTGTCGACGAAGGTCATGACGCCGGCGGCCTCGGCGGCCATCGCCGCGTCCATCAGGCCGATCTCCGGGTCGTCGATGAGGGCGACCTTGCCCTTGACCTCGGGCGCGAACATGATGCCCCACGAGGTCTGCTCGCCCAGCTCCTTCTCGTTGTAGCCGAAGGAGTCCGAGTTGTGGTTGCCCGGGACCATGGTGATCATGTCCGTCTTGTTGCCCTCGCCCGCGAGCTCGGTGTTCGAGTTCGCGAAGAGCTTGCGGAACGGCGCGTCACCCTGGCCGGGGTTGTTGCCCTCCGAGAGCGCGCCGTCGCTGATCAGCGGCGAGATCTCCGAGAAGCGGGTCATCATGGCGGTCGGGATGGCCTGCAGGTTGCCCGAGGGCCAGATCTGGTCGAGCTGGTGGTAGTAGCCCGACATGATGTCGAACGAGTCCGGCTGGGTCAGCGCGAGCTGCGTGACCTCAGGCGTGGACTTGACCGTGAACTCGAGCGTGACGCCCGGGGTCGCGGCCTCGAAGGCGGCCTTGATCGGGTCGATCAGGTCGACGCCCAGGCCGACGACGCGGAGCGTGCCCTGGTAGGGGGCGACCTCCTCCGTGGCGGCGGCAGCGGTGTCCGCAGCAGCCGTGTCGGCGCCGGCGCTCGAGCTGGAGCCCGAGTCGTCGGAGCCGCCACAGGCGGCGAGCGCGCCCATCGCGGTCAGGCCGACGGCGCCAAGGCCGGCGTTCCTGACGAACTGGCGACGATTCATGCGGCGCATGTCGTCCGATTCCGGATTGCTCATCCGTTCCCCCTGTTGGTCTCGTGCGGTCCGGCCGGACCGCAGTGTCTCCTCTACCGGCGGCACCGCGGCCGCGGAAGTCACCGGTGAACAGAGGTTATAGGCGGGTCCGGACGGCGTGTCAAACCGGTGTGCCCGGTCATACAGCCAAAAGTCGGAACGTCGCGAAGGCCACGCCGTATGGCAGTATGGGTCGTCGGTTCGCGGCGACCCCGCATCCCGGGGCGCGGTACCGTACCCGCCATGGCGACCCTCGTGATCCGCGGCGCGGCCCAGGGCGACGACCCGGCCCGCGGCGTCTGCGACATCCTCGTCCGTGACGGCCGCATCGCCGAGCGCGGGCCCGACCTCGTGGTCGACCGGGCGCTCGACGAGGAGCACGAGGAGATCGACGGCACGGGCCTGGTCGCCCTGCCCGGCGCGATCGACGCGCACGCCCGCATCGCCGACCCGCGCACCCCGCAGGCGCCCGCCGACGACCTCGGCTCGGGCACGATCGCGGCGGCCCGCGGCGGCGTCACCACGATCCTCGCGCCCGTCGTGGCCGCGCCCCCGGATACGCCGCCGATGGCCTTCGACGGCGCGCTCGTGCGGGGCCAGGGCAACGTCTTCGTCGACTGGGGCCTCTACGCCGGGGTGGGCCGCCCCGACCCCGGCTCGGCCGCCATGCTGCGCGGGCTCGCCGCCCGTGACGGCTTCGCCGGCGCCTACCTCGACCTCGACGCGGTCGACGAGGCCGCGACCGCCGGTCCCGGCGCGATCCTCCGCATCGCCGGCCTCGCCGACGTGCCGATCACGGTGCGCGCCGCGGGCGCGCTCGGCGCCGACGCCGAGCGCCGCCGGCTCGGGGTGCTCTCGGACCTCGGCGCGCTCGCCGACGTGCGCCCGCACGTCCTGCCCTTCGCCACGGCCCGCGCGCTCGCGGCCCTCGACGGCATCGCCACCGCCTCGACCTCGCTCGCCCACCTCTGCCTCGACGGCCTGCCCGAGGGCGCGGCCGTGCGGCCGCCGCTCGGCGACGCCGGCGACCGCGAGGCGCTCTGGCAGGCGCTCGCCGCGGGCGTCCTCGAGGGCGTCGTCTCCGACCACCGCTCGGAGCCCCTCAACGGGGCGGCCGGCTGGGTCGGGGTCGCGTCCGTCGAGCTGCTCGTGCCCGCGCTCCTCACCCACGGGGTCGCGGCGGGCCGGATCGACCTGCCGACCCTCTGCGAGGTCATCGCCGGCCGGCCTGCGCGCCGGCTCGGCATCCACCCGCGCAAGGGCTCGCTCGAGGTCGGCGCCGACGGCGACATCCTCCTCGTCGACCTCGAGCGCCCCTGGGTCGTCGCGCCCGAGGGCCTCGAGGGCCGCGGCAAGGCGCCCGCCTGGCACGGGTGCGAGCTGACCGGCGCCGTCGTGCACGCGTTCTCGCGCGGCCAGCGGATCGTGGCCGACGGGGCGCCCCTGTTCCGGCCCGGGCGGGGCCGGCCGGCCTTCGCCGGGCGCGGCGCCTAGAGCGGCAGCTCGGGCTCGCCCGCCGTCCAGCCGCCGTCGACGGGCAGCACCACGCCCGTGATCAGGCTCGCGGCCGGGGAGCAGAGGAACGCGATCACGCCGCCGATGTCCTTCGGCTGGCCGACGCGGCCGATCGGGATCCGGCGGATCGCGGCGGCGTGCACCTCGGGGATCTCGAGCATCGGCGCCGCCATCGGCGTCCAGATGAAGGTCGGGCAGATCGCGTTGACGGTCACGGAGTGCTTGGCCCAGTCGATCGCGAGGCTGCGGGCCAGCGTGGCCACGGCGCCCTTCGACATCGAGTAGCCGGCCTGGCTCGGCAGGGACACGAGCGCCGCCTGCGACGAGATCAGCACGATCGAGCCGCGCCCCGCCGGGATCATCGAGCGCGAGGCGGCGACCGCCCAGTTGAACGAGCCCTTGACGTTGACGGCCCAGAGCGTGTCGAGGTCGGCGTCCCTGACCTCCTCCGCGGTCACGTTCTCGGTCAGGACGCCGGCGCAGGTCGCGAGCGCGGTGATCGGGCCGAGCTCGGCGACGACGCGCTCCGCGCAGGCCTCGACGGCGTCCTTGTCGGCCACGTCGCAGCCGAGGGCGAGCGCACGCCGGCCGAGCGCCTCGACCATGCCGGCGGTCTCGGCGCAGCGCTCGGGGTCGCGGTCGACCAGCGCCACGTCGGCGCCCTGCTGGGCGAGCGCGACGGCGGCGGCCTGGCCGATGCCCTGGGCGGCGCCGGTGACGACGGCGACGCCGTCGACGACGAACGAGACGGTGTGGTCCTGCGACATGGCGCTAGGCCTCCTTGGTTCGGGCGGCGTGGATCAGGCCGGAGTAGTCGAGCCCGCCCAGGCCCTCGGCCTGGGCCTCGTGGTAGATGGCGGTGACGGACTCGAGCAGCGACGTGTCGAGGCCCGCGTCGCGCGCGAAGGCCTCGGCCAGCTCGACGTCCTTCGTCATCAGGTCGAGCGCGAAGAGCGGCTCCCAGTCGCGGTTCGACGGGTGGGCGTCGTCGATCCCGGGGGCCGGGTAGCGGGCGCGCAGGACGCGCGAGTCACCCGTCGAGCGGGTCAGGATGTCGTAGAGGACGGCGTCGTCGAGGCCGGCGCGGCGCGCGAGGGCGAGCGACAGGCAGAGCGCGGCCATGTGCGTGCCGGCCAGCAGGTTGTTGCAGAGCTTGGCCGCCTGCCCCGTGCCGTGGCCGCCGGTGCGCACGACGAACGACGACCAGGTGGCGGCGAGCGGCTCGACCTGCGCGCAGGCCTCCTCGGAGCCGCCCAGCATCGAGCTGAGCGTGCCCGCCTCGGCGCCCACGGGACCGCCCGAGAGCGGGCAGTCGACCACCATCAGGCGCGGCTCGTGGCGGGCGGCGAGCGCCTGCGCGAGCGACGGCGGGCTGGTCGAGACGTCGACCAGGAGCGCCCCGTCGGGCAGGGCGGCCGCGGCCTCGTCGGCGAGCTGCTCGACGAGGGCCGGAGAGGGGAGGGACAGGAACGCGGCGTCGGCGCCCGCGCAGGCCTCGGCGACGGACCCCGCGCGCGTGCAGCCGACCGCCTCGGCCTCGGCCAGCGCGGCCTCGGAGACGTCGAAGGCGCGCACCGCATGGCCGGCGGCCGCGAGGTGGCGGACGAGGTGCCGGCCCATCGTGCCGACCCCGATGAAGGCGATCTCGGCCACGGGGGCTAGTCCGTCCCGACGGGGACGAACGGGCCCGCGCGGTGCACGAGGCCCGGCAGCTCGCGGCCCATCACGCCGGCCAGCCACTCGGAGACCCGGATCAGCGCGTCGAGGTCGACGCCCGTCTCGACGCCCATCCCGTCGAGCATGTAGACGAGGTCCTCGGTCGCGATGTTGCCCGTGGCACGCGGCGCGAACGGGCAGCCGCCGAGGCCGCCGATCGAGGCGTCGAGGATCGTGGCGCCCGCCTCCACGCCGACGGCGGCGTTGGCGTAGCCCGTGTTGCGCGTGTTGTGCAGGTGCAGGCCGACCGGCACCGAGCCGATCGCGGCCAGGGTGCGGGGCACGAGGTCCATGACCTGGGTCGGCACGGCGACGCCGATCGTGTCGGCGAGGATCACCTCGTCGGCGCCCGCGTCGGCCGCGAGGCGCGCGTGCTCGACCACCAGGCCCGGATCGACCGGGCCCTCGAACGGGCAGCCGAAGGAGACGCCGAGCGTCATCGTGACGCGCCTTCCCGCCGCCTTCGCGCCGCGCACGAGGTCGCCGGCGATCTGCGTGGCCTCCTCGAGCGTCACGTTCTGGTTCTTGCGGCAGAAGGTCGTGGTCAGGGGGTAGGCGACGTGGATCTCGTCCGCGTCCGCGCTGATCGCGTCGTCGAGGCCGCGGCCGTTGAGGACCAGCGCGGCGTAGATCACGCCCGGGCGACGGTTGATCGACGCCATCACCTCGGCGGCTCCCGCCATCCGCGGGACGGCCTTCGGGTTGACGAAGGAGGTCGCCTCGATGCGCGGCAGGCCCGTCGCCGAGAGGCGGTCGACGAGCTCGGCGCGCTGGCTCGGCTCGAGCTGGACGGGATCGTTCTGGAGCCCGTCGCGCGGGCCGACGTCGCAGAGCGTGATGCGCATTGCGCCTCCGGATCGGGGTGGCGCCAGCATAGCCGCGACGCCAGGTCGCGCCTCAGGGCATCCGGTCAGCAGCGATCCGGCGCCGCCAGACCTCCGCGGCGGCGAGCTCCAGCACCGCCGTCTCCGCCAGCAGGCGCACCAGCGGATCATCGTCCCCGGGGTAGCGGATCGTCTGCTCCGCGCCGTCGATCGGGGCGCCGACCGCGACGACCCTCGAGGCGCGCTGGCCGGCCCAGTCGAGCACGCCCGCGTCGTAACGGCTTCCGCGCAGGAGCAGGGCCCGGTATCCGGGCTGCTTGGACAGGTACACGTCGACGTGCAGCCAGTCCCCGGTCTCGCAGCCATCCGCCGGGATCCGCGGCCCCTCGCGCAGCATCAGGGCACCCTGCAGGGCGGAGCCGAGCCGCTCCCACGGGGCGATCACGTACGCCGGGCCGTCGCCCAGCAGCGTCGCGAGCGGATCGAGCCAGCGGTCGCGGGTGTCGGCGATGGCGGCCAGCGCGGGTGCGGCGGCTCCAATCGCGGCCGGCTCGACCCCGAGCACGATCTGCAGCACCGCAAGGGTCAGAAGGTACGTCCGGCAGGCGATGCCGCCGCGCTCCTCGCCCGCGAGCAGCGGCAGAACGACGTCCGCGTCCGCGGCGAGGGGGCCGTCGGGGGCGTTGGTGATGGCCGCGGTCCGCGAGGTGCCCGCATGGCGAGCGAGCGCGCCCACGGTCTCCTCGCTGGATCCGGACGCGCTGATACCGATCGCCAGCGTGTCGCGCCCCGGCGGCATCGGCGCTGCGGCCGACGCGAGCTCGACGTGCGCGTCGATCCCACGGGCGCGCAGCGCCACGGCGGCGGCGTGCGCGGCGAACGCCGACGAGCCCATGCCGAGCAGGACGACGCGCCGCGCCCGCTCCGGGGCGAGGTCGGCGTGGGGCCGATCGCGCGCGTAGGCGTCGAGCAG
>JBEGMS010000020.1:0-16671 GCA_041182985.1 Actinomycetota bacterium | reverse complement strand
GGAGCTGGCCGCCGAGGCAGACGCCGAGGACGGGCACGCCGAGGTCGAGGGCCTCCTCGAGCAGGTCGAGCTCGGCGGCGATCCAGGGCTCGCTGCCGTCCTGGTCGGGGTGGGCGGTGCCGCCGAGCGAGACGATCGCGTCGAGGTCCTCGATCGCGGGCCGCTCGGCGCTCTCGTAGGTGCGCCAGAAGGAGACCGGGCCGGCCGCCTCGAGCGGCGCCAGGAGCGCGCCGGCGTAGCCGTCGTGGTCGTGCTGGATGAAGAGGGTGCGCACGGGCCGTCCTTCGCCGTCCGCCTAGGCGCGGCCGTGGTCGCGGGCGATCTCGACGAAGCGCCGCGCCAGGGCCTCGGCGGCGCGGGCGTTGTCCTCGACGAGGAGGTCGGTGTCGGCGCGGATCGCGTCCTTGTCGGCGCCGTGCTCGTCGAGGTTCCACTCGCCGACGTCCATCCACCACTCGACGGTGCGGCGGTCGACCTCGATGTGGAACTGCAGGCCCCAGGCCGCCGGGCCGACCCGGTAGGCCTGGTTGCCGGCCGCGTTGACGGCGAGCTCCACGGCGCCGGGCGGCAGCCCGAAGTTGTAGTGGTGCCACTCGAAGGCGCGGTAGCCGCGCCCGAGTGGGCCGAGCAGCGGATCCGCCTCGCCCGCAGGGGTCAGGCCGATGTCGAACCAGCCCTGCTCCGTCGGCGCGGGGCCGACCGCGGCGCCGGCGGCGCGCGCGAGGATCTGCCCGCCGAAGCAGACGCCGAGCATCGGCACCTCGCGCTCGAGGCCCTCGCGCAGGAGCCGCACCTCCTCGGGGATCCACGGGTAGCGGTCGTCCTCATCGGGCATCGCCACGCCGCCCATCAGCACGACGGCGTCGTACGCGCCGAGGCTCTCCGGCGCCGGGTCCTCGAAGGTGCGCCAGACGTCGACCTGGCCGGCCTCGTGGAACGCGGGCTCGAAGGCGCCGAGCAGGTTCGTGTGGTCGTGCTGGATCTGGAGCGTGCGCACGGGCGGCAGTGTACGGGCCCGGCCCGGGCTCCGGGGCGCAGCCGATCGCGTACGGTGCCCGCATGGGGAGGGGGCGCACGTCGCAGCTCGACATGGCGCTCGCGCTGACGCTCGCGACCGTCGCGCTGTGGGCCCTCAACATCCCCGTCGTCAAGATCGGGCTCGACGGCTGGAGCCCGATGGCCTTCTCGTTCGTGCGCTTCGGCGCGGGCGCGCTGATCTACCTCGCGTGGGTGATCTGGCGCGAGGGCACGGTCCGCGTGCGCCGCGCGGACATCCCCAAGTTCGTCATCGCCGGGGCGATCGGGATCGCGATCAACCAGTACGCCTTCATGTACGCGCTCGAGGCGACCAGCGCGTCCACCGTCACGCTGGTGTTCGCGACGACGCCGCTCTGGGCCGCCCTGCTCGCGCGCGTGCTCGGCTGGGAGTTCGTCAAGCCGCTCTTCTGGGTGGCCGTGCCGATCTCGTTCGCGGGCGTGCTGCTGGTCCTGATCGGGGAGGGCGCCTCGTTCACCTTCGACAGCATCACGGGCATCCTGCTGGCGCTCGGGGCGCCCCTCACGTGGGGGATGTACAGCGTGCTCGCGCGCCCGCTCCTGCGCACCTACTCCGCGATGCACGTATCGGCCGTGATGATGCTGGTCGGGACGCCCCTGATCGGGATCCTCGGCGTGCCGCAGGCGCTCGCCCAGGACTGGGGCGCGTTCGCGCCGTCCTCGTGGGCGGCGATGCTCTACGCCCTCGTCGGATCGCTGATCCTCGCGAACCTGTTCTGGTTCGTCGCGATCCGCCGCGCCGGCGCGTCGCGCGCCGTCGCCCTGATGCCGCTGCAGCCGTTCCTCGGCGTCGTCTTCTCCGCGGCGCTGCTCGGCGAGCAGATCGGCTGGGAGGAGATCGCCGGCGGGGCGATCATCATCGCCGGCGTGACCATGGCCGTGCGCTCCGTCGAGCCGCTGCCGGTCGACGCCGAGGCACGCCGCTAGGCGGCGACGTGCAGGGCTGGCCGGCGATGTTTCCAGGGCCGCGCCTGTTCGAGTTCGGCCGCCAACTCGAGCAGCACATGCTCGGTGGCCGGACCTCCGCCCAACTGGATTCCGATCGGCACCCCCGATGAGTGCAGCGCGAGCGGCAGGGAGATCGCGGGAAGCCCCGCCGCGTTGTACGGGAACATGAACTGCGCGACGGCCTGCTCGTGGCGCAGGAAGTCGAGCGGTGGCAGGTCGACGTCCATGGAAAAGACGCCGCGCGGTTGGGCGACCTGGGCGTTGACCGGCGACAGCCAGACATCGTGCTCGGCGAAGAACGGCCCCATGCGGCGCGCCGTGCGGTTCAGTTCGTCGAGCGCCGCGAGAAACCCGTCGGCCGGCACTTCGGCGGCGCACCGGTAGAACTGCCACGTCGCTCGTTCGAGGGTGTCCGGGCCGGGCACCCGGCCGGTCAGGGCGCCCAGGTCGTCCAGCCACCTGTCGAAGCGGAAGAACCAGAGGTCCAGGGCGACTTGATCGAGGGCGGCGAGATCGATGGCCGGTGCGCCTTCGACGACGTCGTGGCCGAGGTCCGCGAGGAGGTTGGCCGTTGCCTCGACCGCGGCCGCCGTCTCGGGGTCGACGGGGGCGCCGCGCATCAGCGGCTCAGCCGACCATCCGATCCGATAGCGCGCGCGGACGCCCTCGGCATGCGCGGTGAATGATCCAAGCGGCGGCCCGGGGATGCGGAAGGGATCGCCCGGCACGTGAACGCCGACGCAGTCGAGGAAGGCCGCGGTGTCGCGGACCGTGCGCGTCACGCAACTCGACTGCGCCATGCCGAAGCCGCTTTCCGAGGCCGCCGGGCCGCTGCTGACGCGCCCGCGCGACGGGTGCAGCCCCACGGTGCCGCACCATGCCGCGGGTCCCCGGGTGGATCCGCCGATGTCGGAGGCGTGCGCGATCGGCACCATGCCTGCGGCGACGGCGGCCGCCGCCCCGCCGGACGAGCCGTTCGTCGAGCGCCCGGGGTCCCACGGGTTGCGGCATGGGCCGTGGAGCACGCTGTCGCCGCACGTCGCCATCGAGAACTCCGGCGTCGCCGATCGCCCGACGATGCGCACACCGGATGCGCGCACGAGCCGCCCGAAGTGACTGTCCGCACCCGCGGTAAGTCCCTCGCAGAGGCGCGACGCCCACTCGTACCGCAGGCCAGCGAAGTGGGGGCCGAGGTCCTTGACCAGAAACGGCGCTCCGTGCAACGGGCCTGCGGCGGGTGGTTCCGCGACAGCCGGATGGTCGGGTCGAATCGTCTCGACCACCGCCCCGAGCGCCGGGTTGAGTGCATCGATCGCGGCGTATGCGGCGTCGGCGATCTCGTCGGCGGTGACGTCGCCCGCCCGAATCAGCTCCGCGACCCCCAGCGCGTCGAGCACCGCGTACTCGTCGGGGCGCATCAGGCGACCCTGTCGGGGAGCCGACCGACGGGCAGCGTCCGAAACCCATCGGGAGCGGTGCGCGGCAGCCCCCGCCGACTCCCCCGGGACCCCGCTCGGGGTCGACCCGTCTCGGACGTCCGCGCATCCCCTCCGATCGTGCGCTCCGACGTCGAGATCTCGCATGCCGTCGCCGGACGGCGGTCGTTCCGGCGGATCTGCCGCGCGGATTCGATGACGTCGGGCGACGTCCGGAGCGATGCGGGGGGTGTCTCGGTCACGGCCAACGCGGGCAGGGTACCCTACGCACGCAGGACATCTGAGCGCGGCCCGGCCGCCGCCGTGGAGGAGAGCCCCCATGCCACCGAGGAATCCCAACCGCCTCGCCGCCCCGTTGGTGGACGAGGGCCGCATCGAGGTCGAAGACGGGCATCAGATCCTGTATCGGCAGTACGGGGACGGCGAGCAGGCGCTGGTGGCCCTCCATGGCGGCCCGGGTCCGTCGAGCCGGTATCTCACGCGTCTCGCCGAGGTCATCGGCGACGCGTGGCGTCTGGTGCTCTACGACCAGCTCGGAAGCGGTGAGTCGGATTGGCCGGACGATCCGTCGCTATGGCAGGTTCAGCGCTTCGTCGACGAACTCGAGACGGTGCGCTCGACGCTCGACCTCGGGATCGTCACGTTGTACGGTCAGTCGTGGGGAGGCATGTTGGCGCTCGACTACGCCCTCCAGCTTCCGACGAACGTCAATGCGCTGGTCCTCTCGAACACGTATGCGAAGGGACCGGCATACCTGCTCGACATCTCCGATCACCGCGTCGGGCTGGGCGCCGAGCGACATGCGGCGATGCTGCGCCATGAGGGGGCCGGGACCCTGGACGACCCCGAGTACCTCGACGCCGTCGAAGAGCTCTATGCGCGACACCTCTATCGCACGATGCCGTGGGATTCCGCGCGGTCGAGAGCCGAGCTCAGGCGCCTCAACGAGGAGCTGTTCCACGACATCGGCCCGGCCTACGCGCTGTGGGGCCCGCACGAGTTCATGGGCACCGGGCCCGAGGCGCACCATGACATCTCGGAGCGACTCGGCGAAATCGACGTGCCGGCGCTGATCCTGTGCGGCTGGTTCGACGAGCTGACGCCCGAGCGGTGCAGTCGCCCTCTGGCGGAGGGCATTCGGGACAACGAGTTCGTCGTGTTCGGCAATTCCAGCCACCTGACGATCCTCGAGAACGAGTCCGAGGCCTACCTCGCGGTGATCCGTGACTTCCTCGAGCGGCGGGTGGTGTAGGGATGGACGCCGCCGATCTCGCCTACATGCCGGGAGTCGAGCAGCTGCGCCGATTCAGGGCCCGCGAGATCTCACCCGTCGAGGTCCTGGAGGCGCAGATCGAGCGTGCGCAGGTGGCCGAACCGGTCATCAACGCATTCTCGGAGGAGCTGTTCGACGCTGCGAGGATCGAGGCGGCCAACGCCGAGATCCGCTACCGGGACGGGCGCCCGCGGACCCTCGAGGGGCTCACGCTCGCCGTCAAGGAGACGATGGCCGTACGCGGGACGATCACGACGCACGGCTCGCTGATCCACCGTGGCGATCCGCCCGCCACGCGCTCGCATCCGTGGGTCGAGCGGCTGCAGCGCGCCGGTGCGGTGGTCCATGCGCGCACGACCTCACCGGAATTCGCCTGCGCGTGGATCACCGATTCACGTCTGAACGGCGTCACCCGCAACCCGTGGGATCGTGATCTCACCTGCGGCGCCTCGTCGGGCGGCTCCGGTGCGGCGATTGCAGCCGGCACCGCGACGCTCGCCTCCGGCACCGACATCGGCGGGTCGATCCGCTATCCCGCCGGGGCTTGCGGCGTCGTCGGCTACCTGCCGCCGCACGGACGCAATCCGGAGGTGGCTCCCGACAATCTCGACTCCTACGAGCGCGTGGGGCCGCTCGCCCGCACGGTCGCCGACTGCGCGCTGGTCCAGACCGTGGGCGCAGGAGCGCATCCCGAGGATGCCGCGACGCTGCGCCAGCGTGTCCGCTTGCCGCTCGAGCCGGCGGGCATCGAGGGCTGGAGGGTCGCCTGGACGACCGACGTCGGTAACGGCGTCGTCGACTCCGATGTCGCCGAGGGGCTGCAGGTCGCGCTGGGCATCCTGGAGGCAGCGGGTGCGACGGTCGAGGAGGTCGATCTCGGGTGGGGGCCGGAGGTGACGGAGGCCGGGCGTGCATACCTCGATCATCTGTTCGGGCGCGGCTTCGCCCGCGTCTGGGAGCAGCATCCCGACCTCGTCTGCGACTACACCGCCTGGTACGCGGAGCGCGCCGGCACGTGCGGCCAGGACCGCTTCCTCTGGACCTTCGAGGTCGCCGCCGACATGTACCGCGCGTTGGGACCGCTGCTCGACCGCTACCACGCGCTCGTCTGCCCGGTGTTCGCGACGCAGGAGATCCGGGCCGACGCGCGTCCGTGGGAGACGCTCGAGATCGCCGGGCGCACGTTCGACTGCGACTACGAGCCGTCGCTTCTGCACCAGTTCAACATGCTGCGCAGCGTGCCCGTGATGGTGGTGCCGTGCGGTCTGGGCGCGAACGGCCTGCCGATCGCGGTGCAGATCGCGACCCGCTCATACGACGACGCGCGCGCGTTCCGGGTGGCGGCGGCGATCGAACGCCATCGACCGTGGCTCGACGCTCCCGCGCGCCGCCCGCGCCCGGATGGCGCGCGGCACGGGCGCTAGTAGCCCTGCGACCACCCGGTCAGGGCATCCGGGCGGATTCGGGCGATGTCGCGCAGGTGCCGCCACTTCGCGATGTACGGCTCCGCCAGGTCCGGGTGGATGTAGCGCGGCACGATCATCTCGATCTCCCGGTCCACATCGATCTCGCCGTCGGACAGCAGGTCCGCCGGTCCGCGGCCGGTCACCGCGCGGTACGGGTGCACGTCCTCGGCGACGGTGAATGACGCATGGCCGGTGCGTGCGAGGTGCCTGGGCCAGGCCCGCTCGCGCGTCGTCCAGATCGTCATCGCGTCGTCCTCCCAGCGGTACCAGACGGGGATCGTCATCGACGTCCCGTCCTCGCGCACCACGCTGACGGCGGCGATGCGGCTCGGCCAGGCGGTCATGAAGTCGATGCAGGCTGCGCGGTCCATGGGTCAGAGCAGCTCGCGCGGGACCGACGCCGTCCACTGGCGGGCGTGGTGTTGCATGTCGTTGACCCTGACCTCGAGGTCGATCGTCAGGTGGAAGTGCGTCTCAGTGCCCTCGAGCAGCACCGTCGAGATCGCGCGCGTCTCGTAGCCCGTCCGGCGGATGGTGCTCGAGTGTCGTCCGTAGGCCGTCGCCCGCGCGGGCCGGTCGGCGTCGACGACGGTCTCGAGGTCGAAGTCGCGGTGCACCGAGGTGGTCGCGTCGATCCGCTCCTCGCCCTCCTCGTGGATCCGCACCGTGGTCCGCCGCGTGAGGGCGTCGTGGATGACGTCCCACGTCGGTGGCGGGGTGCGCAGGGCGTGGCGGCCCATCGCGACCGGAGAGGGCACGTAGGCAGGCGGATCCGCACTACCGTGGTGTGGCACTACCGGAAGGGTGATCCGGCAGGCGTCGGGACCGCGATGCAGGAGCGACGTCGCGGGTTCCGGCGTCGGCCAGACGTTCGGCCAGTCGGCGTTGGCGATCGCGACGCGGATCCGATGCCCGGCCTCGAACCGCCAGGCTGTGCAGTCGACCTCGATCCGCAGGTCGGTGCGCTCCCCGGGAACCAGCGGCTCGGGGTCGGTCAGGGACCGGCGGCGCGTGCCGTTCAGCATGCCCTTGGCGACCAGGTGCGAGGTGCCGTCGGGTGCCACATCGGAGATGGACACGGAGAACCCGAGCACGCTCGCCGTGGTCGTGAAGGCGATATCGGCGGTCGCGCGGCCGAGGATCGACAGCGGCTCGTCCAGGGCGGCCGAGGTGTAGACGGCCGAAAGGGCCTCGTCCGGGCGCTGGTCGCCCGGCTGTCCGAACTGCAGTCCCCCGGACCAGAGGCCCGCGGTGACGCCCACTCGCGCGTCGTACTCGAGCAGGTCGTCTCCGCGCTCGCCCGGCGCCTCCTCGAGGCGGCCATCCGCAGCGAGGTGCAGCGTCCGCTCGGACGCGCCGGCGACCGGCCACGCCGTCTCGGCCCGCCACTCTCCCGCCGCGTCCAGGCGATCGGCGTCGGGTCGCTCGTGGGTCTGCATGAAGACCACGACGGGAGGGTCATCCATGATCCCCGTGTCGACTCCCTTGCACCAGTGATCGAGCCAGCGGGCGACCTCGTGCAGGTGGTCGATCCGCGGGCCGGGAACGGCGACATCCGGCACGGCGTGGTTCCACGGCCCGATAATCGCCTTCTTCGGCACCTGCAGCTTCTCGTAGAGACGCAGAGGCGGGTTCGGGTAGCCGTCACGCCAGCCGCCGATGATCAGCACCGGACATGCGATGCGGTCGGCGATGTCGCCGACCGACCCGTGACGCCAGTAGGGACCGTCGACCTGATTGCGGAGCCACGTCAGCATGTACGGCTCGTTGCTGGCCAGGTGCTCATCCCAGATCTCCGCCCAGTTCGGATTCCACTCCGGGTAGGGCGGCATCGCGTTGTACGCGATCATGAAGTTGCCGTAGAACGAGACGTCGTAGTACTGCCGCATGTGGCCGCCGCGGTAGTGGCAGTCGTCGGTGTAGCGGTCGTCCGTGAAGTACATCGGGATGATCGACGTCAGGTGCGGGGGGCGGTGCGTCGCGACCTGCAGCGCGGTGAACCCGCCGTACGAGATCCCCATCATGTTGACGTGGCCGTCGCACCACGGTTGAGCCGCTATCCATTCGATCGCGTCGTACCCATCGAGCTGCTCCTGCTCGACGTACTCGTCGACCACGGTCCCCTCGGAGGCGCCGGTGCCACGGATGTCGACGCGCGCGACGATGTAGCCCCGCTCCGGAAGCACGCCGTAGAAGCGCTCTCCCGGAGCGACCTCGTCCTTGCGGTAGGGGATGTACTCCATCACCACCGGCAGGGGCCCATCGCCGCCGCTCGGCACGTACAGGTCGGCACCGAGGTGGATGCCGTCGCGCATCGGGATCCGGACGTTCTTGATCACGTCGCAGCCGGGTCCGTAGGGGATCGCGCGATCGAACGGCAAGGGGCCTCCTCCGACGCCGCCTGCCGGCGGGTCAGTCGGTACTATCGCCGCCATGGCGTCGTCTGTCCATTGCCTCGAGCATGTCTGGATCCCGATGGCCGACGGGACCCGCCTTGCCGCCCGCATCTGGCTGCCGGAGGAGCATCCCGTGCATCCCGTGCCGGCGATCCTCGAGTACATCCCGTACCGCAAGAACGACGCGACGATGGAGCGCGACGCGACCATCCACCCGTACTTCGCGGCGCACGGGTACGCATCGGTCCGGGTCGATCTGCGCGGGTCGGGCGATTCCGAGGGCCTCATGCTCGACGAGTACCTGCCGCAGGAGCAGGACGACGGGGTCGAGGTGATCGCGTGGCTTGCCGCGCAGCCGTGGTGCAGCGGCCGTGTCGGCATGATCGGCAAGTCGTGGGGGGGCTTCAACGGCCTGCAGATCGCCGCTCGCCGGCCGCCTGCGCTCGGCGCCGTCATCAGCGTCTGCTCGACCGATGACCGCTACGCCGACGACGTGCACTACATCGGCGGCTGCGTGCTGGCCTCCGACATGCTGTCGTGGGCATCGACGATGCTCGCCGCCAACGCGCGGCCGCCGGACCCGACGGTGGTGGGCGACGCCTGGCGCCAGATGTGGATGGAGCGCCTCGAGCGTCAGCGGCCGTGGGTGGAGGGGTGGCTGGCCCATCAGCGCCGTGATGCCTACTGGCAGCACGGATCGATCTGCGAGGACTTCGACGCGATCGAGGTGCCGGTCTACATGGTCGGCGGCTGGAACGACGGCTACCCGAACGCGATCCCGCGCTTCCTCGAGGGCGCGTCGTGCCCGCGCAAGGGTCTGATTGGTCCGTGGGCCCACCTCTACCCGCATCACGCGCTGCCGGGCCCTGAGATCGGCTTCCTCCAGGAGTGCCTGCGCTTCTGGGACCACTGCCTGAAGGGCGTCGACAACGGCGTGCTGGACGAGCCGATGCTGCGAGCGTGGCTGCAGGACCCGGTCGCGCCGGCGCCCGGCTACCCGGAGCGACCGGGACGCTGGGTGGCCGAGCCGGTCTGGCCGCCGGCCGACCCCGGCGAACTGCGCCTGCACCTCGCCGCCGCCGGGCTCGCCCCCGAGCCCGGCGAGCCCGCGGTGCGCGAGATCGGCTCGGACGAGCGGCAGGGGCGGGATGCGGGCAACTGGATCGGCTGGGGGCGCGACAACGACTGGCCCACCGACCAGCGCTTCGAAGACGCCCTCGCGCTGAGTTTCGACTCGGCGCCGCTCGAGGCCGATGTCGAGGCCCTCGGCTTCGTCCACGCGCGCCTGCGCCTCGCCGCGGACCGGCCATCCGCGTTCGTCGCCGTGCGCCTCTGCGAGGTCGACGAGGAGGGACGCTCGACGCTCATCACGCGCGGCATCCTCAACCTGACGCACCGCGCATCGCACGAGCACCCGGAGCCGATGGAGCCCGGCCGCTTCGAGGACGTCGAGGTCCGCCTGAAGGTCATCGGCCATCGCTTCGCCGCCGGCCATCGCCTGCGCGTCGCGGTCACGCCCGCCTACTGGCCGTGGGTCTGGCCCTCGCCGACGCCCGTCCGCATCTCGCTTGAGACCGGCGCCGCCAGCTGGGTGTCGATCCCGGTTCGCGCGCCGCGCCTCGAGGACGAGGCGCTAGCGCCGTTCGAGCCGCCCGCCGCGGCGCCTTCGCCGGCCTTCACCCGCCTGCCCCACCGGGCCTTCACCCGCACCGTCATCGAGGACGTCAGCTCGGGGCGGATGGAGATCGTCAATGACTTCGACTTCTTCGGCTGCCGCCGCCTGCCTGACGGGCTCGAGTACACGGAGGCGGCGCAGGATCGCTTCTCGATCGTGCAGGGCGACCCCCTGTCAGCGCAGGTCACCTGCGTCTGGGAGATGAACGTCGGCCGCGGTGAATGGCGCACGCGCGTCGCGACCCGCAGCACGATGTCCGCGACCGAGACGCACTTCATCGTCGTCAACGACGTGGAGGCATTCGAGGGCGCCCACCGCGTCTTCGTGCAGTCGCGGACGCGCGAGATCCTCCGCGACCTCGTCTGAGACCTCAGACGCCAGACTGCGCCCAGGCCTCGTCGTCGCGGACCTCGGGCCAGCGGATGCAGGCGATCGCGTGTCCGGGGGCGACCTCCGCGAGGGTCGGCGACGCCTCGCAGATGCCGGGTCGCGCGTGCGGGCAGCGCGTCCGGAAGCGGCATCCCGACGGGGGGTCGAGGGGGCTCGGGATCTCGCCCTCGATGAGCGCCGCACGCTCGACGTCGACGCCGTCCGGCTCGATGTCCGGGACGGCCGCCAGCAGGGAGCGCGTGTACGGGTGGGACGGCCGCTCCAGGACGTCCGCGGTGGTGCCCGACTCCACCACCCGGCCGAGGTACATGACCGCCACCCGATCGGCCAGGAACGCCAGGGTGTTCACGTTGTGCGTGATCACCAGGAACGCGAGCCCGTGCTGGCGTCGGAGGTCCTGGATCAGATTGAGGATCGCGGCTGCGGCGGATACGTCGAGGCCGGAGGTCGGCTCGTCGGCGACGATGAACTCCGGTCGCAGCGCCAGCGTGCGGGCGATGCCGATGCGACGGGCCTGGCCGCCCGAGAGCTCGTGCGGGTACTTCTCGGCCTGCTCGGAGGAGAGTCCGACCATCTCGAGCAGTTCGTGGACCGCGTAGCGCTCGGCGGGCGGCACGTCGTGGATGCGGTAGGGCTCCTCGAGCAGCGCCGAGACGCGCATGCGCGGGCTCAGGCTTGCGTAGGGGTCCTGGAAGATCATCTGCATCCGCCGACGCAGGGCGCGCCACTCGCCCCGGCCCGCACGGGTGATGTCGACGCCGTCGAAGGTCAGGGTCCCCTCCGCGGCCGGGAGGAGGCCGAGAATCGTGCGTCCGAGGGTCGTCTTGCCGCAGCCCGACTCGCCGACGAGGCCGACGATCTCACCGGACGCGACGCGCAGGTCGACGCGGTCGACGGCGCGAACGAGGCCGGCGCCGCGCTGGCGCAGGCGATCGCCGAGGCCCTGTCGCATCGCGAAGTGGGTGGACAGCGCGTCGGCGCGCATCAGATCGGGGGCGCTGTTCACGGTGCGGTCCCCACGGCGACCTCCGGCGGTTCGGAGGCGTACGGCGACGAGGGGTCGCCGGCGAAGCACCGCACGAGTCGGCCATCCTGCTGCCGAACGGCCGGCACGGACGAGCGGCAGGTCGCTCGCACCGCGGAGCAGCGGTCTGCGAACGGGCAGCCGGCGGGGAGGTCGGAAAGGCTCGGCACCGAACCCGGGATGGTCGCCAGGCGCTCGACGTGCTCGTGGCGGCTGGGGATCGACGCGAGCAGGGCCCGCGTGTAGGGGTGAATCGGATCGCGGAAGACGCGCGCCACCGGCCCCTCCTCGACGACGACCCCCGTGTACATCACCACCACCCGATCACACAGGTGCGAGACCAGCGCGAGGTCGTGGGTGACGAACATGATCGCCATATCCCGCTCGCGACGCAGGCGCGCGAGGATCGAGACGATCTGCGCCTGCATCGTCGCGTCGAGCGCCGAGGTCGGCTCGTCGGCGATCAGGAGCTGCGGCTCGAGCAGGAGCGCCATGGCTATGACGATCCGCTGTCGCATGCCGCCGGAGAACTGGTGGGGGTAATCGTCGAGGCGACGCTCGGCATCCGGGATGCCCAGCTCGGTCAGCGTGGCCGCGGTGCGGGTGCGCAGGCCGCGGGCGTCGAATGCGCCGCGGCTCGCGTGAGCGCGGACGGCGTCGCGGATCTGCGTCCACACCGTGAACACCGGGTTCAGGCTCGACAGCGGGTCCTGGAAGACCATCGCGATCTCCGGGCCCCGCAGCCGACGCATCTCCTCCGCCGGCAGTGACGTCAGTTCGCGGTCCCCGAGGTGGATCGCGCCACCGGCGATCGCGCCGTTTGGCGGCAGCAGGCGCAGGATCGCCGAGCTGAGCGTGGACTTGCCGCAGCCGGACTCGCCGACGACGCCGACGATCTCGCCCGCGTCGATGTGCAGCGAGACGTCCCGCAGCACGGGCAGATCGGCACCCGCGGTCCGGTAGCGCACCTCCAGGTGCTCGACCCGCAGCAGGCCCCTGGACATCAGATCCGCCTCCGCTGGACGCCGGCCAGTCGCGGATCCACGATGTCGCGCACGGTCTCGCCGAGCAGGGTGAAGCCGAGCGTGCTGATCATCAGCACGATCGACGCGAACACGATCGCCCAGGGAGACTGCATCACGCTCTCGAAGCCGTCCGCCAGTATCACACCCCAGGACGGCGTCGGCGGCTGGACCCCGAGGCCCAGGAACGAGAGCCCCGCCTCGACCACGATCGCGCTCGGGATGTCCATCGCCATCAGGATGAACAGCGACGGCAGGATGTTGGGGAGGATGTGCGAGATGACGATCCGCAGCGGGCTCGCTCCGAGCGCGCGCTCCGCCTCGACCCACTGGTTCCCCTTCATGGAGAACACGAGTGCGCGTGCCACGCGGGCGTAGCCCGGGATGAATGCGATCGCGATCACGATGATCACGTTGCGCAGCGACGGTCCGAGCAGGGCCAGCAGGGCGAGGGCCAGGATCACGGCGGGGAACGCCTGCAGCGCATCCAGCACGATGACGAGGACTGCGTCGAGGAGGCCGCCCCGCCACGCCGCCGTGACGCCGATCAGGATGCCGATCACGAGCGCGGAGAGGACGGCCGGGAGGGCGACGACGAGGGCGATGCCGACGCCGTGGATCAGCCGCGAGAGGATGTCACGCCCCAGCTTGTCGGTGCCGAGCAGGTGCTCGGCGCTCGGCCCCTGGAGCCGGTCGACCAGGACCTGCTGGTCCGGCGCGTAGGGTGCGACGAGGCCGGGGGCGACGGCGAGGACGATCAGGAGGCCCACGATCAGGAGGCCGATCACGCCGGCCGGTCGGCGCAGCAGCTCGCGGAGCGTGGTGCGGAGTCCGCGCAGGGCGCCGCCTCCAGCGGGCCGGCGGGGAGCGGCCGCGATCTCCTCGACGGCGCCCATCACTCGCCCCTTCCGGCGCGGACGCGGATGCGGGGGTCGGCGATCTGGTACGCGATGTCGGCGGCGAGGTTCGCGAGCACGAACAGGACGGCGATCACCAGCACCCCGCCGCGGACCACGGGGTAGTTCCGCGACATGATCGCGTCGTAGACGAGCGTCCCGAGCCCGGGCCGCGCGAAGATGACCTCGACGAAGATCGCCACCCCGATCAGGCTGCCGAAGGCGACGCCGAGGATGGCGATGGTCGGGATGATCGCGTTGCGAAGCGCGTACTTGTAGGCGATCAGGCCCTCGCGCAGCCCGTAGGCGCGCGCCGTTCGCACGTAGTCCGCGTTGAGAACCTCCAGCATGCTGGCGCGCACCAGCCGCCCGATGTAGCCGATCCACGTCACCGCCAAGGCGACGACGGGGAGGATCAGGTGCTGCGCGTAGTCGGCGGGGTCCGAGATCTCGCCGGAGCCGATCGTGGGCAGTACCTTCAGCCGGACCGCGAAGATGATCAGCAGGATCAGGCCGGCGACGTACGGCGGGATTGTGATCAGCGCGATGCTGATCACCGCGGTGAGCCGATCGGGGATCGAGTTCGGGCGAACGGCCGACAGGACGCCGACCGGGATGCCGACGAGCGCGGCCAGGATCAGCGAGGCGAAGGCCAGCGTGAGCGTCTCCGGGAGGGCCTGGAGGATCAGCTCCGTCACCGGGGTCTTGGTGACGAAGTCGACGCCCAGATCGCCCTGCAGCGCATTCGCGGCGAACGACGCGACCTGCTCGTGCACGGGGCGGTCCAGCTGCATCGATGCCCGCACCTCGGCCGCGAGCTCGGGCGTCGCACGCGGGCCGAGCATCAGCGTCGTCGGGTCACCCGGGATGACGTGCACGAGCGCACCGAGGAAGACCATGATCAGGATGATCACGATCACGGTCATCACGAGCCGCCGCAGGAGGTACGCGCCCACTCAGCCGCCCCGCTTGGCGATCCAGCCGGCATCCATCGGCAGGGCGTGGCCGGTGACGAGGTGCGATCGGTCGCTGGAGAGCCAGAGCACGCCCTCGGCCACCTCGGAGAAGTCAGGCTGCCCGCGCTCTTCGAAGAGGTTGTCGCGGCCGGAGGCGAGATCGAACTCCGCGAAGGTGGCACCGGCCTTCCCAACCACCTGGTCCCAGTAGCCGCCCCCGCCCTCCTGGTGGACGGCATCGGTTGAGCGATCGGTCATCTGCGTGGGGCAGACCGCGTTGACGTTGATCTCCCAGGGGCCCAGCTCGAGGGCGAGCGACTTGGCGAGGTGGATGGCGCCCGCCTTCGCGGCGTTGTAGTGCGCGTAGCCCTGCTCTGCACGGAGTCCGTTGCGAGACGAGACGATCACGATCTTCCCGTAGCGCCGCTCGATCATGTGCGGGACAACCGCCTTCGCGGACAGCCAAGCGGCCTTCAGGCAGAGGCCGTGGACGAAGTCCCAGTCGGCCTCGTCGATCTCCCAGGCGCGGCCGTTGGTGGCGCCACCGGCGTTGACGACGAGGATGTCGACGTGGCCGAGCCCCGCGATCGCCTCGTCGACCATGCGCCGGCAGTGGTCCTCGCGGGTCACGTCGGCCTCGATCGAGATCGCACGTCGGCCCTTCGCCTCGACCTCGGCGCGTGTGCGCTCGAGATCCTCGGCGCCGGCCATGTGCCAGTCGCCGTGCGCCTGCGACAGCGACCCGAGGTCGACGAGCGCAAGATCGGCGCCCTCGTCGGCGAAGAGGTGCGCGACGGCGCGGCCGTGGCCGCGGGCGCCGCCGGTGATCAGGGCGGTGCGGCCGGCGAGCTCGTTCACCGATCCCCCCATGGGGGCGCGGGGTCGAGGGCCGTCCCGGCCACGGGGACGCCATCGAGGACGACGAGTCGACGGCGGGTCTGATCGAGCAGCACGCGGAGGTCCACGAGGGGATCCTCGTCCACCAGCAGCAGGTCCGCAACCGCGCCGGGTTCGAGGCGTCCGATCTCGCCCAGGCCGCACGCGTCCGCCGCGACGCGCGTCGCGGCGTCGATCGCCTCGCGGTTCGTGAGGCCCGCGTCGGCGAGTCGCACCGCCTCGATCGCGTTCTCGCCGTGCGGCGTGTCGTCGAAGCCCATCGCGATGCGGACGCCGGCGCCGCGCGCGACCTCGACGGACCGGTAGGCGGACTCGCGCAGTCGCGCGGCCTGCTCGACGAGCGCGTGCGTGAAGCAGCTGCGGGGGTCATCGCCGACGGCATGGAAGACGCTGAGGGTCGGCACCAGGATGATCCCACGCTCGGCCATCGCCGCGGCCAGCGCCGGATCCTCGTGCAGGAGATCGCCGTGCTCGACGGTGTCCACGCCGGCCTCGACGGCCAGGCGGATGCCGGCGAGGCCCTCGGCGTGGGCGGCGACCCTCACGCCGAGGCGATGCGCCTCGTCGACGATCGCCTCCAGCTCGGCCCGGGTGAGCTGCGCCGGGTGGACGGGCTCGCGATCGACGGTCAGCGCGCCCGTGGCCATCACCTTCACGAAGTCGGCTCCGTCGGCGAGTACCCGGCGGACAGCGCCGCGCGCCGCGTCTGGACCGTCGGCGGTGATGTACATGCCGTCGAACTTCCGCCCGCCGGGCGAGGTCGCCGAGACGATCCTCCCGCTGAGCAGGATCCGCGGACCCTGCGCGAGGCCGGCGGCGATCGCCCGGCGCAGGTGGAAGAGCTCCTCGCCGTAGCCGCCCACGTCGCGGACGGTGGTTATGCCGGCCGAGAGGGTGGCGTGCGCGCTGCGGGCCTGCGCGTATGGCTTGACGCCCGGCTCGTACGGCGACTCGCCGCGCGGCGGCTCGGGCATCGCGAAGGACGAGAGGTGGATGTGCGCGTCGACGAGGCCCGGGAGGAGGGTGGCTCCGGCGGCGTCGATCACGGTGGCGCCGTCACCGGGCGCAAGACCCGAGCCGACGTCAACGATGCGGCCTTCGGCGGCAAGCAGGTCGGTCTCCGCAAGCGCGCCCCGACCGTCGACCAGGCGGGCGTTGCGAATCAGGAGCTGCGTGCCCGTGGGGCGGACGCCCGCGGCGGGCAGCACGGGCGGGGGGAGTGGCACGGCCATCGGA
>JBEGMS010000019.1:0-3262 GCA_041182985.1 Actinomycetota bacterium | reverse complement strand
CTCCGTCCGGGCGGACTCGTAGCCTTGTCGGCAGATGGACCGACCCGACCGGCTCACCGGCAACGCGGACACCGCCCTCGAGGTGTGCCGCAGCTGCCCCTCCCGGCTCGTGCAGCCCGTGCAGTGGCGGCGCCTCGGTGACGACCTCTGGGAGATCGACCTGCGCTGCCCGGACTGCGGCGCGACCTCGCGTGAGTTCGTGCCCAAGGAGGCCGTCGCGCGCTACGACCAGGTCATGCGGCGCGCCCGCCAGGTGCTGGAGCGCCACCTGGAGGCGATCGAGCGCGTCGACATGGGCGTGGACCGCGCCCCCTACGGCGACCCGCCCCCGGACCTCCGGATCCTCCCCGAGGAGCCCGGCCCGGCGGCCGACGCCGCCTAGGCTTCGGGCATGACCGATCTCGGCGGCCGCTACCGCCTCGAGGCGTCGCTCGGCCGGGGTGGCACGGGCGAGGTGTTCCGGGCGCGCGATCTGCGCCTCGACCGCGTCGTGGCCGTGAAGATGCTGCGCCCGGACGTCGCCGAGGACCCGGAGGCCCGGCGGCGCTTCGAGCGCGAGGCGACGACGCTCGCGCAGCTGCGCCACCCGAACGTCGTCGGCGTCCTCGACTTCGACGACGCGGCGCCTGCGCCGTACCTCGTGCAGGAGCATTGCGGCGGCGGCACGCTGGTCCGCACCGCCGCCGAGGCGCCCCTGCCCTGGCCGGACGTGGCCCGCATCGGCCTCGCCATCAGCCGCGGCCTGGCCCACGCGCACGAGCACGGCGTCACCCACCGCGACCTCAAGCCGGGCAACGTCCTCTACGGCGACGACGGCGAGCTGCGCGTCGCCGACTTCGGCCTCGCCGACGTCCTGCGCCGCCCGAGCGGCGAGGAGGACATCACGGAGGACGGCGCCCGCGTCGGCAGCCCCGAGTACTGGGCGCCCGAGCAGGCCGCCGGGCTCGACGTCACCGAGCGCGCCGACATGTACGCGCTCGGCTGCATCCTCTACGAGCTGGCGACCGGCGCGCTGCCCTTCGAGGGGTCCGACCGGATCGAGGTGGGGATGCGGCGCATGCACGAGGACCCGCCGCCGCCGAGCGCGCTCCGGCCCGACCTGCCGCCGGCGGCGGAGCAGCTGATCCTCGACCTGCTCCAGCGCGCGCCCGAGCGCCGGCCGCGCGCCGCGGACGTGGCCCGCATCCTCGCAGGCGACGCGCCCACCATCTCTGACGCGGACAGCGCGCAGACCACGCGGATCCCCGCCGAGGAGATCCCCGAGACGATGGTCGCGCCGGCGCCCGAGCCGCCGCGGCCCGGGGTGCGCACCGGCGCCCTGCGCTTCGGGGTGATCGTCCTGGCCCTCGCGATCGCGCTCGTGGGCGTCGGGATCGCGGCCGGGGCCACGGTCGCCCGCTCGGGCATCACCGCCGACCGCCCGCTCGGCACCGTCTCCGCGGCCGCCGCGCTGGGCGTCGCGGTCGGGGCCGCCGTCGGCTGCTTCGGGCTGGCGGTGCTCGCCCTCTGGTGCACGCGCAACCGCGCCCGCTCGGGCAGCGCGCTCGCGCGCCTCCTGCTCGCCTTCGGCGGCGTCGTGGTCGCCGCGCTGGCCGCGACCGCGATCGTGTGGACCGCGAACGCCTGGCTCACCCTCGGGGTGCGCGGGCTCTGGGGGGAGCTGTGACCATCGCCTGCGACCACGACCTGTTCCGGCGCCTGTTCGCCGCCGTCAACGCGCACGGCAGGGGTGAGGCGGGCTGGACCCGCGCCCCCTGGACCGACGAGCTGCGGGCCGCCGAGGCCGAGGTCGTCGCGGTCGCCGAGGCCGCCGGGATGGCCTGCGCGCACGACCCGGCCGGCAACCTCTGGATCACGGACCCCGCGGCGCCGGCCGACGGGCTCGTGGCCGCCGGCTCGCACCTCGACACCGTGCCCGCGGGCGGTGCCTTCGACGGCGCCCAGGGCGTCGTCTCGGCCCTGGTGGCGGTGCTCGCCCTGCGCGCCGCCGGCGTGCCGGGCGCCGAGCGACTGGCCGTGATCTCGTTCGCCGACGAGGAGGGCTCACGCTTCAACACGCCCTGCTTCGGGTCGCGCACGATGACGGGCACGTTCGGCGACGAGGTGGCCGACAGCCGCGACGGGGACGGCAGCTCGATCCGCGAGGCGGGACCGGCGCGGCCCGCCGACGCGGCGGGCCTGCACCGGCGCCTCGCCGCCTACTACGAGATCCACGTCGAGCAGGGCCTCGCGCTCGACCCGGCCGACGTCACGCTCGGGATCGCGACGCGCCTGTCGGCGCGGGGGCGCTGGGAGTGGTCGGTCACGGGCGAGGCCAACCACGCCGGCACGACCCCGATGGCGGGCCGCCGCGATGCGCTCGTGCGCGCCGCGGCGTTCGTGCTGGCGGTCAAAGAGCAGGCGGAGGCCCATCCCGGTGCCGTCGGCACCGTGGGCCGGATCGGGGTCGAGCCGGGCGGCACCAACGTCGTCCCGAGCCGGGCCTTCGGCACCCTCGACTGCCGGGCGCTCGACAACGCGACCCGGGACGCCGTCGTCGAGGCGCTGCGCACCGCCTTCCCGGACGTGGCCGTCGAGCACCGCTCGACCGACGACGCGGCCGTCTTCGACGAGGACCTGCGGGCGGGGCTCTTCGCCGCCGCCGCGGAGCTCGGCGTCAGCGCGATGGACCTCGCCTCCTACGCGGGCCACGATGCGGGCACCCTCGCCCTCGCCGGCGTGCCGAGCGTGATGGTGTTCACGCGCAGCCCGAACGGCATCAGCCACAACCCGGCCGAGCACTCCGACGAGGCGGTCTGCCTCGACGCGGTCGAGGTGCTGGCCCGGGCCCTGGCCGCGCGGCTCGCCCGGCCGTAGCGCCGGATCGGGCTGAAGGCGCGGATCTGGCGAATACTGAGAGCATGAACACGCGCCGCCTCGTGCTACTCGCCCCGGTCCTGCTCGCCGCGCTCGTGCTCGCCGCCTGCGGTGGCGGCAACCACGGTGGTGCCCACGACGAGGCGATGGAAGGCGGGTCGATGATGGACGGCGGCTCGATGATGGACGCCGACGTGATGTTCGCGCAGATGATGATCCCGCATCACGAGCAGGCCGTCGTGATGAGCGACCTCGCCCTCGACCCCGCCCGCGGCGCGAGCCCGGCCGTGGTCGCGCTGGCCGAGCAGATCCGCGCGGCCCAGGCCCCGGAGATCGAGCAGATGCAGGCGTGGCTGGACGGGCAGGACGCGGGGATGGGCGGTGACCACTCCGGCCACGGCGGGAT